>JAYVXY010000132.1:0-87502 GCA_043784785.1 Aestuariivirga sp.
TGCAAATGCGGTATGGCCGGAGAGCCTGGCCACACATGCAGGCAGGGTCCTCGTTGTGCAGCAGATTACCAGCAGCGGATTTCTGGGCCTTTGCTTGACCGGATGGACATACAAATTGAATTGTCCGCGGTGCGTGCCTCTGATCTCACTTTGCCAGCCCCCAAAGAACGCAGTGCTGAAGTGGCTTTGCGCGTGGCTAAGGCGCGGGCCATTCAACGACAACGCTTTATAGAACTCGGCCACCCGCATTTGCGCACCAATGCCCAGGCTGATGGTGATGTGCTTGAAGCCATCACCGCACTTGATGCCGCAGGTATGACTTTGATCCGCGATGCCGCTGATGCCATGAATCTTTCAGCGCGGGGCTATCACCGGGTGCTGCGGGTGGCCCGCAGCATCGCTGATCTTGATGGCGCAACCAACATCTCACGCCTGCATTTGGCTGAGGCTTTGAGTTATCGGCAAAAGCCAGCAGGCCTCAGGCAGGCGGCATGAGGCGGTTGAGATTCAGTCCCTGTTTACCGTGTTTCAACTGCGTAATCATTTTGCAATCTCAACCTGTCAAAATACACATTGAAATTTGGGTGAGTTGAACTGAGTTGAGTAACGCAGACAGAAACAGGATTTTGGCGCGCCGCATGTTGGCGAACAGCCTTAGCAACCAAAAAGCTTCGATTACCGTGGCTCTGGCCGCCATGGTTGCCGGGCTTGTGCTTATCTTTGTGGTACTCGCCGAAGTCCATGGTGGAAATTTCTGGCTCGCCAGTGCGACCTTGCTTGTTGGTGCCTTGGCAATTTTGATCGTTGCAATCAGGGCCCTTTATTTGGCGCAAGAACACCGACTGCGCCGGCTTTTGACGGCAATGACAGCGGCCGAACAGGCCCGCACCCAAGCAGAAGCCGCTGCCCGCGAAAAATCGCGGTTGCTGGCCACCATGAGCCATGAAATCCGAACCCCTCTGCATGGCGTGATCGGCATGCTTGAACTTTTGCTGGAAACCGAACTTTCTGCGGAACAACAAAATTATACAGCAACGGCAAAATCTTCAAGCCGAACGCTGCTTTCGATCATTGATGAAATATTGGATACGGCAAAAGTCCGATCTGCGGCCACGCAGAAAAAAATTGATGTCACAGCGCTGGTTGAAAATGTAACCGAGCTTCTGGCGCCGCGCGCTCATGCCAAGGGCATTGAAATATCCGCACATATTAGCAATGAGGTTCCAGACCTGATTGAAGGCGATGATCTGCATGTGCGCCAGATCTTGTTCAATCTCGCGGGCAATGCCATTAAATTTACAGAAAAGGGTGGTGTTGCCATTGATGTTCATCTCGATGAAAAAGACCAACTGGTCATCGATATCACCGACAGCGGCATTGGCATGACAGAAGAAGAGGCAGCACGAGTGTTTGAAGAATATGTGCAAGCCAACGCCGCAACATCAAAACGCTTTGGCGGCACGGGCCTTGGACTGGCTATCAGCCGAAAACTGGTCAATGGTCTTGGCGGAACATTGACCGTGACCAGCCAAGTTGGCAATGGCAGCCGCTTTACAGTAACTCTGCCTGGCCCCTATTCGCGCGCAAGCTCAACTGATTGCAAACCATTGGCTAGCCGGCATTTCGCCTTGGCTTTGCAATCGGATGTAACTGCTCAACATCTTAAAACCCGTTTAACGGAATTGGGAGCCGTTGTGACCCAGATTGGTGACAATGCGAATTTACAAGATTGGCTAGGTGCGCCCAAACCCGATTGTGATCTCATCAGTGATGTCAGCTATGCGACAGTGTTAAAAAAATGGGCGCAGAGTTCAGAGGCTAAATCGTTAGCACGTCCGAGGATTTGGATGATGATGAAGGTTGAGGAGCGTCGTGAAAACCGAAGCTTTCTTGGCAAGCCTTTTGCTGGCTATCTATTGAAACCATTGCGCCGCGCCACACTGCTGGCCCAATTAACTCCGCACGAAACTGATGCAACTCAACATGCCAGCACAGCTTTGCGGGCGATCGCAGCGAGAGCCAAATCCAGGGCGAAGCCCAAGAATGGAATGATGGTGCTGCTGGCAGAGGACAATCCGGTCAATGCCTTGCTCATTCGAACGATGTTGGAGCGGAATGGCCACAAGGTTCATCACGTGAATAATGGTTTGGCTGCTCTGGAATTTTATGACCAGAACTCCGAAATTGATCTTGCCTTGTTTGACATCGAGATGCCAAAACTTGATGGGTTTGAAACCGCGAGGGCCATTCGGTCACGGGAATCGCAGGCTGCAGGAGCTGGCGGAAAATTCCTGCCGATTCTTGCATTGACTGCCAATGCACGCATCGAAGATATAGCGGCCTGTCTCGAAGCTGGCATGAACGACCATTTGGCCAAGCCTTTTGATCAAGTTGATCTTGAAGAAAAAATCAATCTCTTAATAGCACTTCGAATCGCTGCTTGATGTGCCAGAGACCACCACTGGACGATCTTCGTTGAACTGTAATATTCTGCGTATTATGTAGGCTCCCGACAAGGATGCAGATGTGAAGTTTGAACGCCATATCGCCAAGCCCCAAGCTCTTAAGATTCGTCTCGCTGCATCAGCCGAAGATATTCGGGTGGCACAGCGGCTCCGCTATCTGGTCTTTCATGAAGAAATGGGAGCGCAATTAAGTTTTGAAAATCACGCTGCCCGGCTTGAGCGTGATTCTTACGATGACATTTGTGATCACCTTTTGGTTCTGTGCGAAGGGAGCCGAACAGAGTCCGAACTTTCGGTTCATGATGGCATGGTGGTTGGCACTTACCGCCTTTTGCAACAGAGCATCGCTGCCCAAAATCATGGCTTCTATAGTCAGGCAGAGTTTGACATGGCGCCCCTGTTGGCACGGAAATCCAATCTTCAATTCCTCGAGTTGGGGCGCTCTTGTGTTTTGAAGGAACATCGAGGCTCAGCCGTGGTGGAACTTTTATGGCAGGGCATTTGGAATTATGTACGCCAACATCATTTGGATGTGATGGTTGGCTGCGCCAGCTTCGAAGGCACTGATATCAACCAGCACCAAGCGGCGCTCAGATTCCTGTTTCAAAATGCCAAAGCACCTTCCGACTGGCTGGTTCATGCCCATGCTTCACGACGACTGGAAATGAGCCTGGAAGACACCACCAAGACCGATTTAAAATCGATCATTTCCAATCTACCGCCTCTTATTAAAGGCTATCTGCGTCTAGGGTGCTATTTTGGTGATGACGTCGTTGTCGATGAAGCTTTTAACACCATCGACATGCTCGTCATTCTACCCATTACCCAAATCAATCGGCGCTATTTTGCAAGGTTTGGCGAGCCTACCAATTAATGTCAAAGGCGGCGATTGCCGCCAGATTGACGATGTCATTGGTGGTGGCCGACATTGAAGCAATCTGAACTGATTTTGAAAGCCCCGTAAGCAGCGGCCCCACAACCGTCACACCACCCAATTGCTGCAACATTTTTGTTGAGATTGATGCGGAGTGAGCCGCAGGCATAACCAAGACATTGGCAGGACCTTTCAACCTGCAGAATGGATATTGCGCCATCACCTCAGGTGACAGCGCAACATCTGCGCCCATTTCGCCATCATATTCAAAATCAACTTTGCGACCATCCAAAACCTTGACGGCACGGCGCACATATTCCGAGCGCTCGCCCTTGGGATATCCGAATGTGGAATAGGACAGCAATGCCACGCGCGGTTCCGCGCCAAACCTGCGGGCAACGCCTGCTGCTTCTTGCGCAATATCGGCCAATTCGTCAGCCGTGGGTAATTCATGAATTGAGGTATCGGCAATGAACACGGTACGGCCGCGCACCAACGCCATCGAAACTGCAATGGGGCGATGACCCGCCTTTGCATCAATGGCGCGGCGCACATTATCCAGTGCCACGGCATAGTTGCGCGTAAGGCCCGTTACCATGGCGTCGGCATCACCTAAAGCCAACATACAGGCGCCAAAAATATTACGATCTTGGTTTGCCATGCGCTGGCAATCCCGGTGCAAGAAACCCTCGCGTTGCAAGCGACCATAAAGGAAATCACCATATTCATTGGTGCGTTCGGATATTCTGGCGTTGAGAATTTCAACATTCTCATGAAGCTCCAAACCCGAGACATCCAATGCTTTTTGGATTGCGTCTTCGCGGCCAATCAAAATGGCTTTGCCTAAGCCTTGGTTGGCAAAACTATGGGCCGCGCGGATCATGCGTTCTTCTTCGCCCTCGGCAAAGATCACGCGCTTGGGCTGGGATTTCACATAAGAATAGATATTCTGCAACGTGCCAGCGATCGGGTCGAGCCGCGCTGAAAGTTGCGCCGCATAGGCATCGAGATCATCGATATTGCGGCGCGCAACGCCAGAAGCCATGGCCGCCTTGGCAACCGCCACCGGGATGCGCGAGATGAGGCGTGGATCAAATGGGGCAGGGATTAAATATTCACGGCCAAATGAAAGCTTAGAGCCATGATAAGCAGCGGCCACTTCATCGGGCACATCTTCGCGCGCCAATCCGGCCAGCGCTTCGGCGGCTGCAATCTTCATTTCTTCATTGATGGTGCGGGCGCGCACATCCAAGGCACCGCGGAATATATAGGGAAAGCCCAGAACATTGTTCACCTGGTTAGGATAGTCCGAGCGACCTGTAGCCATAATGGCGTCTGATCGCACCGCTGCCACATCTTCGGGCAAAATCTCAGGATCGGGATTGGCCATCGCAAAAATGATGGGATTTGGAGCCATGGATTTAACCATGTCTTTGGTCAAAGCACCGGCAATCGAAAGGCCAAAGACAACGTCAGCACCTTTCATGGCATCGGCCAAAGTGCGGGCCTCTGTTGGAACGGCATGGGCTGATTTCCACTGGTTCATGCCCTCGGTGCGGCCCTGATAAACCACACCCTTGGAATCACAAAGAATGACATTTTCATGGGGAACCCCTAAGGATTTCACCAATTCAATACAGGCAATTGCCGCCGCTCCAGCGCCATTGCAAACCAGTTTGAATTTTTTCAAGTCACGGCCCGTAATGTGCAGCGCGTTGATAAGGCCAGCCGTTGAAATGATCGCCGTGCCATGTTGGTCATCATGGAACACGGGAATGTCCATCAATTCGCGCAGACGTTGCTCAATGATGAAACAATCTGGGGCTTTGATGTCTTCCAAATTGATGCCACCAAAAGAGGGGCCCAAATAGCGTACTGCAGCAATAAACTCGTCGACATTCTTGGTATCGACTTCGAGGTCAATCGAATCAACATCCGCAAAGCGCTTGAATAAAACGGCCTTGCCTTCCATCACAGGTTTTGAAGCCAAGGCGCCTAAATCACCCAAACCCAATATTGCTGTGCCATTGGTGATGACTGCAACCAAATTGCCCTTTGATGTATAATCATAAGCCGCATCTGGATTTTCAGCGATCCGCCGCACAGGCACCGCGACGCCCGGGCTGTAGGCCAGTGACAAATCGCGCTGGGTGGCCATGGGCTTGGTGGGGGTAATTTCCAGTTTCCCAGGCTTTCCGCGTGAGTGAAATTGCAATGCCTCCTCATCGGTAAAAGATGGCTTTGCTGCTTTGTGCGGGGGTTTATCCATGTTGGGGGAACGCCTGTTGTTGGTTTGCACTCACCATAGCCCATTTATTCGTCACTTCAAAAGAGCATTGGCAGGTATGGGGGCTTATCTGATATGTGACTTTTATGGAAGGCCGGCCCTTTAACAGCCCTGAATTGCAAACCCACGCTGAAGACAGCGTGGTGACGCCGATGATTGCGCAATATCTGGAGATTAAAGCCAGATATCCGGATGCCTTGCTGCTGTACCGGATGGGCGATTTTTATGAACTGTTTTTTGAAGATGCCGAAAAAGCTTCGGCCACGTTAGGCATTGCCCTGACCAAGCGCGGCAAACACAAGGGTAAGGATATTCCCATGTGCGGTGTGCCGGTTCATGCAATCGACCAATATTTGCAAAAACTGATTCGCTTTGGCCATCGTGCGGCCATTTGTGAACAAATTGAGGACCCAGCAGAAGCAAAAAAACGTGGTTCCAAATCCGTGGTTGCGCGTGATGTTGTGCGCCTTATTACGCCTGGAACATTGACCGAAGATGCTCTGCTCGATGCCAAATCCCGCAACTATCTTGCCGCGCTGACGGCTTTCAAAGGCAGCGGCGATATGGCGCTGGCCTTTGTTGACATTTCAACCGGCGAATTGGCTGTTATTGCAACTGACGACAGCCGTGTGGGCGCTGACCTGGCTCGCATCAATCCAAGTGAAATCCTGTTGAATGATAGTCTTCTTGAAGACGAGCAGATCAAAGCGGCCTTGTTAATTTCGGGTGGAGCAATTACCGCTATTGCCGCCAGTCGGTTTGAGAGTGTGGCTGCGGAGCACCGGCTAAAAAGCCATTTCAAAGTTGAGACACTTGATGCCTTTGGTGATTTTCGCCGTGTTGACATAGCAGCACTTGGTGCATTGCTTGACTATGTCGCAATCACCCAAGTGGGCCATATGCCCTATTTGCGGCCACCACGACGCGAAACTCAAGACGCTGGTCTTTTGATTGACGCAGCCACAAGAGCTAATCTGGAATTGGTTCGAGGTCTTAACGGGGAACGCAAAGGCAGTTTGCTGGCCTGCCTCACTGAAACCGTCACGGCCGCTGGAACACGATTGTTGGCTGATGTCGTCGCCAGACCGCTGGCTGACTCAGAACAGATTAACGTGCGACTTGATGCAGTATCTTATTTTCATAGCGATGAGACTCTAAATGGAGACGTTCGCAGTGCACTTAAATCTATGCCTGATCTTGAGCGTGCCCTGGCCAGAATAACCGCCGAGCGTGGTGGCCCGCGCGATTTGAGTGCAATCCGTGACAGCATTTACGCTTGCAAGAATTTGCTAGCCATTTTAAATGTTGGACAAGGGCTGAAGCTGATGCCAGCGCGTCTCGAACGCCTTATGAAGCAACTTGCCGCCGCGCCGCAAACGCTCGCTGATCTTTTACAAAATGCTTTGACAGACGAGCTATCACTTTTGACGCGTGACGGTGGTTTTATAGCGCGCGGCTATTCGTTTGAACTGGATGAAAATCGCAAGCTGCGCGATGACACCCGCCAAGTGATTGCGGCACTGCAAACGCATTATGCCGAAGCCAGTGGCGTAAAGAGTCTTAAAATCAAACACAATAATATGCTGGGCTATTTTATCGAAGTTACAGCTCAACAGGCCGAACTTTTAAAACTTTCTGATGCTGCAAAACGCTTTGTCCATCGGCAAACCATTGCCAGTGCTGTACGCTTTACAACGCTCGAACTGGGCGAGTTGGAACAGAAAATTGCATTGGCGGCATCGCGTGTCTTGGCGCTGGAACTCGAGTTTTTTAAGGACTTTGTTGAACAGGTAGAAAAAGAGCGGGCGAAACTTTCAGAGGCTGCATCAGCCCTTGCCGAAATTGACGTTTATGCTGGTCTTGCTCAATTGGCCAGAGATCGTCGCTATGTGCACCCGACCGTTGATCAAAGTTTGACATTCAAAATCGAGGCAGGGCGCCACCCGATTGTTGAGGAGGCTCTGCGCAGCCAGAGCGACCGCAGCTTTGCCGCCAATGATTGCGACCTCAGCCCTGATCATAAGCGGCTTTGGTTGCTCACAGGCCCCAATATGGCGGGTAAATCAACATTTCTAAGGCAGAATGCTCTAATCGCGATTATGGCCCAGATGGGAAGTTTTGTGCCTGCAGCCAAAGCCCATATCGGTGTTGTTGATAGGCTTTATAGTCGGGTGGGAGCAGCCGATGATCTGGCGCGTGGTCGTTCAACCTTCATGGTTGAGATGATTGAAACGGCGGCCATTCTTAATCAATCGACATCACGCTCGCTCGTCATTCTCGATGAAATCGGGCGTGGGACTGCAACGTTTGACGGCTTATCAATTGCCTGGGCAACGCTCGAACATCTTCACGACATCAATTTGTCGCGCGGCCTTTTTGCTACTCATTATCATGAACTCACGGCACTGACTTCAACTTTAAGCCAGCTTTTTTGCGCCACCATGAAAGTGAAAGAGTGGAAAGGCGATCTCGTGTTTCTGCATGAAGTTGCAGCGGGTGCGGCTGAGCGATCATACGGCATTCAAGCCGCCAAATTGGCGGGCATGCCACTGCCGGTTATTCAACGCGCTTCAGAGGTTTTGAAACGTTTGGAAGATGGCCGATATCAAACAAAAAGGCAGGATCTGGTTGAATCATTACCGCTATTCCAAGCCAAAGTTCAATCCCAGTTGCCGGATGCAAAGCAGGACTCCCTACGCGAGCGGCTGCAAAACATATTGCCAGATGAAGTCTCGCCACGCGAAGCCCACGCTTTAATTTATGAACTCAAGCAATTATTGGATAGTAAGAACAGTTGATGTCGCCTGAACAAGAGTTTTCCGCAGCCCTATTGGCCCTGCCACTCCAGGAACCCCTTGCCATGCGCAATCAGGTTTCTGGCTTGATCAAGGATTGCCTGAATGCTGTGCGCGAAATCGCCGAACAGCAATTGTTAAAAGATGGTCAGGGCACCAAATGCGCCGAACATCTTTCGCGAACCGAAGACTTCATCATCCAGCATGTTGTTGCTTTTGCAAGTTCCAAAGTTTTCCCCGGACCCATATCGCCTGGTCTATCGGTCGTTGCAGTTGGTGGCTATGGTCGGGGCACATTGGCGCCGGGCTCAGACATTGATCTGCTCTTTCTATTGACCGGAAGATCGAGCGAACGCGCTTCACGTATTGTTGAGTTTCTGCTCTATGCTTTGTGGGATGCGCGGCAAAAAGTGGGTCATGCCACGCGCAGCATTGATGATTGCATCAAGCTTGCCAAATCTGACAACACCATTCTCACCTCTATTTTGGAGGCCCGATTCATCTGTGGTGAAAGCCATCTCTTTAATGATTTAGTTGATCGTTTCAGACGCGAAATCGTCCTCACCAGTGCCAAAAAATTTGTGGCGGAGAAGTTGGCCGAGCGTGATCAACGTCATGCCAAATCCGGCGAAAGCCGCTATGCCGTTGAACCAGATCTGAAAGACGGCAAGGGCGGGCTTCGTGATCTTCACACGCTGTTCTGGATTGCCAAATTTCTGTTTAATGCCAATTCACCAGAAGAACTCGCTGTAAAAGGTGCTTTCACGCGCGCAGAATTGGCACAGTTCAAGAAATGCGAAGACTTTCTTTGGGCGGTGCGTTGTCATTTGCATTTCATCGCCAAACGCGGTGAAGATCGCTTGAGTTTTGACCGCCAAATCGAGATGGCCGAGAGATTGGGTTATAAATCGCATCATGGCCTGAAACATGTTGAACGGTTTATGAAGCATTACTTCTTGATCGCAAAAGATGTAGGCGATTTAACACGCATTTTCTGTGCCAGTCTTGAAGCAAAGCAATTCAAGGAAGCGCCATCACTATCGCGCGTGATCGGAAAACTCATTCCTCGTCGAAACATAGGAATCAAGGGCGATAAGGATTTCAAGATCGAGAGCGGGCGCATCAGCGTGGTCGATGACGGAGTGTTTAAGCGCACGCCCGTGAACATGCTGAGGATATTCAAACTTTCGGGACATACGGGCATGGAGATCCACCCTGATGCATTGAAGGATATTCGCAAATCCTTGCGGTTGATTGATGATCAACTGCGCCTGAACCCGGAAGCCAACGCCATTTTCCTCGACATTTTAACGGCAGGTGTTACGCCGGAAACATTGCTGCGCATGATGAATGAGGCGGGTGTTCTCGGTCGCTTTATACCCGAATTTGGCAAGATTGTCGCAATGATGCAGTTCAGCATGTATCACCACTATACGGTTGATGAACATTTGATCCGGTCAGTTGGAATCCTTTCGCAGTTGGAGCGCGGCACTCTTACGGGCGATCATCCGCTCTCGGCCTCCTTATTCCCCACGCTTAAATCTCGGCGTGTGCTTTATGTGGCAACATTGCTGCACGATATTGCCAAGGGGCGACAGGAAGATCACTCCATCGCTGGCGAACGCATTGCGCGCGAACTTTGCCCGCGCCTTGGCTTGAGCGAGGCCGAAACCGAGACTGTCGCTTGGCTCATTCGTTATCATCTGTTGATGAGCGAAACATCTCAGATGCGAGACTTGAATGACTTCAAAACCATTCTTGATTTTACCTCCATCGTGCAAAGCCCTGAACGCTTGAAGCTTTTGCTTATCCTCACCGTGGCCGATATTCGCGCCGTTGGGCCTAGCGTATGGAATGGTTGGAAAGGACAATTGCTGCGGACACTTTATGCCGAAGCTGAACCCGTTCTCAGCGGCGGCCACACCGCTATTTCACGCAAGGAGCGGGTTGTTGAAGCGCAAAATCAGTTTCTCAATCATTTTCCCAAATGGTCAGAGGATCAAAAGAAAAGAGCCGTTTTGCGTCACTATGATGCTTATTGGTTGAACGTATCGGTTGATCGGCAATTGCGACATCAGGCTTTGATTGACAGAGCCAAAGAACGCGAGGCCGCGACCGATATTCATACCGATGCATTCGCTGGCGTGACTGAGATCACGGTCTACACCCCCGATCATCCAAGATTGCTGGCCTTGATAACAGGGGCTTGTGCTGCGGTTGGTGCCAATATTATTGGCGCGCAAATCTTTACCACAAATGACGGCATGGCGCTTGATACAATCTTGCTGCAACGTGAATTCGTCAGCGAAGAAGATGAGCGGCGACGTACGACACGGGTTTGTGATTCAATTGTTAAAACATTGCATGGGCAGTTAAGACTGCGTGACGCTTTGGCCGGGGCACAGGAAGTGCAAGGCCGCGCCAAAGCATTCACTGTGGCACCGCATGTTATTATCGATAATGCGCCTTCCAATAAATACACCGTTGTTGAAATCAATGGACTAGACCGCGTTGGCCTGCTGCATGGTTTAACCGAAGCGCTGTTCCATCTCAATTTGAACATCGCCTCGGCCCACATTGTAACCTATGGCGAAAAGGCGATTGACGTGTTTTATGTGACCGATTTAACCGGAGCCAAAATTGAAAACCCCGCCCGACAAGAAGCCATCGAAAAGACTTTGATCAATGTTCTGGCACCCCCTCCTGCCAGCTTGAAGGCGGTTGGCTGATCCAAATGGTAATGCACTAGACATGTCCCTTTTCAGATCAGCAGCCACAGTTGGCGGATATACCACTTTGAGCCGGATACTGGGCTTTGTCCGCGACCAATTGGTGGCTTTTACTTTGGGAACCGGGTTTGTCGCCGAAGCCTTTTTCGTGGCGCAGCGTTTTCCAAACTTGTTTCGTACCCTATTTGCTGAGGGTGCATTCAATTCTGCCTTTGTGCCGCTTTTTGCCAAACGTGTCGAAGGCGAAGGCTTGTCTGCTGCGCATTCATTTGCGCGCGAAGTTTTTTCCGCACTTTTGGTTTGGATGGTGGTGTTTACATCCGTTGCCATGATCTTAATGCCGTGGCTGATTTATATTATTGCTCCCGGTTTTGTGGTGTCGCCTGATAAGCTATCCTTGGCGACTAATCTGACAATCATCTGCTTTCCCTATTTGTTGTTCATGTCTTTGACAGCTTTACAAGGCGGTGTGCTCAATAGTTTGCATAAATTCACAGCCGCTGCAGCAGCACCGATTTTGCTCAATCTGGTGATGATCGCGTCAAATGTGGTGGCATGGTTCTTTGGAACTGGAAACTCGCCCACAACAGGCTATATTTTTGCTGTTGGTGTTTCGCTTTCGGGCGTAGCGCAATTTCTGTTACTGGCCATCGCCTGCAAGAGAGCTGGCATGTCGCTGATCCCTACTTGGCCAAAGTTTTCACCTGATGTGAGTTTGGTTGCCAAGCGCAGTCTGCCTGGTATTGTTTCAGGCGGCATCATGCAAATCAATCTGCTGATTGCAACAATGATTGCAACAAGCATCGACCATGCTGTGGCCTATCTCTATTATGCTGATCGGCTCTACCAACTGCCACTCGGTGTGATTGGTGTTGCGATTGGTGTTGTGCTGCTGCCAACGCTTTCGCGCAGACTTCGAGCTGGCGATGACCAAGGCGCATTGGATGCGAGCAATCGTTCGTTGGAATTATCACTTTTCCTCACTCTGCCAGCTGCTGCGGCGCTTATTACGATCGCGACGCCGATTTTGCACACCGTGTTTGAACATGGTGCCTTTCATGCTGGTGATACTGCGGCTGTTGCACCGGCCGTAATGGCCTTTGCCTGTGGCCTTCCGGCCTTTGCACTCACGAAAGTTTTTCAACCAGGTTTTTATGCCCGCGAGGACACAGCAACCCCGATGCGCTTTGCCATCATTTCTGTTGTTGTAAATATTGTTGGAAGCTTGGTGCTCTCGCATTTCCTTGGCCATGTGGGCATTGCAATCGCCACCACGCTTGCTGCTTGGACCAATGCTTCACAACTTTACTTCAGGCTACATAGCTTGGGGCATTTTGCTTTTGATGCGCGCTGTAAAAGACGTTTGCCGCTGATCATTTTGGCAACACTGTTTATGGCTGGTGCGCTGCTCGCAGCCAGTTGGATATTGCGCGGCAATTTTGCTCCAGGTACAGGCTTTATCCACTCGATTTGGGGGTTGGGCTTAATTGTTGCCGTTGGGCTTGGCAGTTATTTTTCATTTGCCCAGGCCGTTGGTGCCTTCAAAATCTCGGAACTTAAAGCTGCCATGAAGGGTTAAAACGCCCTTTCCAAAACCCATGATTGAGGGCATAAGCGCCGCTTCTGTTTTGAAAGTTTGAGATAATGACCACATTCGCGCCCCGCGTTTTTTCCGGCATGCAGCCCACCGGCAATTTGCACCTTGGCAATTATCTTGGTGCCATGATCAATTGGGTGAAAATGCAGGAAACCAATGACTGCATTTATTGCGTGGTGGATATGCATGCCATTACCATGTGGCAGGAGCCTAAGGCCTTGACGAAAGCCACGCGTGATGTGACAGCGGCATACATCGCTTGCGGGTTGGATCCGAGACGCTCGATCATCTTCAACCAATCGCAAGTTCAGGAACATGCTGAGCTCGCCTGGATTTTCAATTGCGTGGCAAGACTTGGCTGGTTGAACCGTATGACCCAGTTCAAAGACAAGGCCGGCAAAGATAAGGAACAGGCATCAGTTGGGCTTTATGCTTATCCCAATCTGATGGCCGCCGATATTCTGGCTTACAAGGGTACGCATGTTCCTGTTGGTGAAGACCAGAAACAGCATTTGGAATTGGCGCGGGATATTGCACAGAAGTTCAATGTGGATTTTGCAGAATCGATTGCTGAAAATGGTTTTGGCGATGCGTTTTTTCCACTTACCGAACCGATGATCACGGGAACAGCCACGCGCGTTATGTCGCTGCGGGATGGCACTAAAAAGATGTCAAAATCTGATCCATCAGATCTCTCGCGCATCAATCTGATGGATTCGGCTGACGATATTGCCAAGAAAATTCGTAAAGCCAAGACGGATATGGATGCCTTGCCGTCGGAAGTGGCGGGCCTAAAAGGCAGGCCGGAAGCAGATAATCTCGTAAATATTTATGCGGCATTGGCAAACCAGACCAAGGAACAGGTTTTGGCCCAGTTCGGTGGTGGCCAGTTTTCAGGGTTGAAGAATGCGCTAGCTGACTTGGCCGTCGCCAAGCTTTCACCAATTGTCAGCGAAATCACGCGTTTGCAGGCTGATCCTGCCCATGTGGATGCGATTTTGGCCGATGGCGCGAACCGCGCTCGCGCCATAGCTGCACCTATCGTGCGCGATGTGCGCAAAATCGTCGGTTTTGTTGGGTGAAGAACAACACTTTAAAATCATTCCAAACTGGCCTATATGAATAGCTGAGAGGATTACTCATGTTTATTCAAACCGAAGCTACGCCTAACCCAGCAACATTGAAATTCATTCCCGGGAAGCCAGTTTTGCCTGGTTCAACCCGTGAATATAAAAAGGCATCAGACGCGTTAGAATCGCCACTGGCTGAAAAATTGTTCAGCATTTCAGGTGTTTCGGGCGTATTTCTGGGCCATGATTTTATCACGGTGAGCAAGGGCGTCGGCGAGTGGCAGCATTTAAAGCCGGCCATTCTTGGCCTGATCATGGATCACTATGTTTCAGGCGCACCAATTCTCTCGGATGCAGGCCAAATTGAAGCTGCTGGCGAAGAATTTTTTGAAGCTGAGCATTCCGAAGTGGTGAAAACCATCAAGGATTTGCTCGATACCCGGGTGCGCCCCGCCGTGGCGCAGGATGGCGGCGATATTACCTTCAAAGGTTTCAAGGAAGGTATTGTTTATTTAAACATGAAAGGCTCATGCGCGGGCTGCCCAAGCTCCACCGCCACATTGAAGCACGGCATTGAGAATCTGCTTCGGCATTTTGTGCCCGAAGTTACGGAAGTTCGCCCAGTCTAATCATTTATTCTTAAACTTAGGTGGCCGCTTTTCGAGGAAGGCGGCCATGCCTTCCTTTTGGTCGTGCAGATCAAACATGGAATGGATGAGTTTGCGCTCCACCTTCAAGCCTTCACTCATCGGCAGCTCAAAAGCAGCGAGAACAGCCTGCTTGGCCGCCCTGATAACAGATTGCGAAAGACCAGCAATTTTGGTGGCCAATGCCAGTGCTTCTTCTTGAAGTTTACCCACAGGCACAATGCGAGCCACAATACCTATGCGCTCGGCCTCGACGGCATCAATCATTCGGCCTGTCAAAATCATCTCCATGGCTTTGGATTTGCCGATTGTCTGCGCCAATCTTTGTGTGCCGCCACCGCCTGGAATAATACCGATTGTGGCTTCGGGCAGGCTGAACTTTGCGGTGTCGCTGGCGATGATAATGTCACAGGCCAATGCAACTTCACAGCCGCCGCCCAAGGCAAAGCCCGATACCGCAGCGATCAAGGGCTTGGTAATGCTGTTGATATGATCCCATTCTTTGAGGAAATTTTGGGACGTCACTTCAGCGAATGTTTTGTCTTTCATTTCGCGGATGTCCGCGCCAGCGGCAAATGCCTTTTCGCTTCCGGTAACGATGATCGCACCTATATTTGCGTCAGCCTCAAAAGCATCAAGCGCCGTGTTCATCTCGATAATCAACGCCGTGTTCAAGGCATTGAGCGCCTTTGGTCTATTGAAAGTGATTACTCCAACACTGCCATTGGTTTCGGTGGTGATGTTTTCAAAAGTCATGCTTGATCCTATTTTTGGCAGGTTGGGCAATAAAAGGTCGAACGGCCACTTTGCGTTATGCGTTTGATCTGGCCCGAACAACCCGAATTGTTGCAGTTTTCACCTTCGCGATCATAAGCCGAAAAGCGTTGTTGGTAAGCCCCCTTTTCACCATCAGCCCCGACAAAATCCTGCAAGGTGGAACCGCCGGCAAAAATCGCATCATTCAAAATATCTTTGATATGGCGCAGCAGATCGTCAAGGCGCGGATCGTGAGATTTAGCTTTCACCAGAGTCCCGGCTTTTCTCATCGGTGACAATCTGGCACGGTGCAGGGCTTCGCACACATAGATGTTGCCTAACCCTGCGATGATGCGCTGATCCAGCAAAGCTGCCTTGAGCGGTGCAGATTTGCCTCTGAATTTTTCAGCGACATATTCAGTGCTCAGTTCATTTCCGAGCGGCTCGATACCAATGTCTTTCAACAATTTGTGCTGGGCGAGATCCGGGGTATGAACCAGATCCATCATGCCGAAGCGGCGTGGATCGGAATAGACCAACCGCATCCCATTACCAAGGGTGAACACCACATGATCATGCGGCCCGTCAGCGTTCTGGTTGGCTCCCGTTTCAAAATAGAATTCCCCCAGATTGGTGCTGTCGCCTTCAGGCTTCAGCGCCGTGAAACGGCCTGTCATGCCAAGATGGGTGATGAGGGTTCGGTCATTATTCAAATCAATCAATATATATTTGGCGCGGCGAGTGAGGCCCAAAACTCGAGCCCCTTTCAGTTTGGCCGCAAAATCAGGCGGAAACGGAAAGCGCAAATTGGCGCGGCGCAACTGCACGTCTGCAATGACTTGGCCAAGCAATATCGGCTCCAAGCCGCGTTTTACAGTTTCAACTTCTGGCAATTCTGGCATGGTTAACCCTGTAATGAGCTGCGCCAACACTGGCAATAGAAGTCTTGTGACGAATGCACTATCTTGAGCGCCATGACCCAAGAAAATGATCATAAGCCCGAAGCTGCCTTTGGCTTTAGGCAGGTGCCAGAAGCCGAAAAGCAGGGCCTTGTAAACGAGGTTTTTTCCAAGGCCGCCGCCCGTTATGACCAGATGAATGATCTGATGTCATCAGGCCTGCATAGGTTGTGGAAGGATGACATGATCACCATGCTCAATCCGCCCAAGAATGACCGCGCCTTCAATGTGCTGGATGTGGCTGGTGGAACGGGTGATATCGCGTTTCGAATTCTTGACGCTGGCGGTTCCGGCACGCGGGTGACGATTGCCGATATTTCTCCGGAAATGGTGGGAGAAGGCCAAAAGCGTGGCGAGGCTGAGGGTCGCTTGGGACGCTGTTCATTTACGGTGGGCAATGCCGAGGCTTTGGCTTTTCCAAGCAGCAGTTTTGATGCCTACACGATCGCCTTTGGCATTCGCAATGTGACCCATATTGATAAGGCGCTGGCCGAGGCTTACCGCGTTTTGAAACCTGGCGGGCGCTTCATGTGCCTGGAATTTTCCCACATGGATATGGACTGGGCGCAGAAGATTTATGATTCCTATTCCTTCACTGTAATTCCTGCTGTCGGCAAAGTTGTAACCGGCGATGGCCAACCCTATCGCTATCTCGTTGAAAGCATACGTATGTTCCCCAAGCAGGAAGCCTTTGCAGAGATGATCCGCGCTGCCGGTTTCTCGCGGGTGAGCTACCGCAATCTGACGGGTGGGGTGGTGGCTATTCATTCGGGCTGGCGCATTTAATGAGCAATCCCATTTCCAACACGGCGCGGCTGCTGCATGCAGGATTTGTCTTGGCGCGTTATGATGCCTTGATGCCGTCAGAACAGTTGGCGCAAGCACCATGGCCCGTGCGCGCGGTTTTGAAGGTCGCCAAGTTTGGCCGGTCTGGCGAGGTTACTGGCGGACAACAAAACCAGCTTACCACCGCACTCACGTTATTGGGCCCCAGCTATATTAAGCTGGGGCAGTTTCTGGCCACGCGCCCAGACATTATCGGCGCCAAGCGGGCATTTGAACTGAAAGCTTTGCAAGACCGTCTGCCGCCTTTTGCGGATGTGGAAGCACGGAAAATTGTAGAAGCCGAATTGGGCAAACCCATTGCACAACTTTTCAAATTATTTGGGCCTTCCATTGCTGCGGCCTCCATCGCGCAAGTTCATAAATGCGTGACGCTGGATGGGCGTGAAGTGGCCGTAAAAATTTTACGCCCCGGTGTGGAAAAACGCTTTGCCAATGATTTAAACAGTTTGGCCTTTGCAGCACGGATGGCCGAGCGCTTCGTTAAGGAAGGCCAGCGGTTAAGACCCGTTGCTGCTGTGGGCATGCTTGAAGATTCTATGAAGCTGGAACTTGATTTGCGCATGGAAGCGGCAGCACTTTCTGAGATTGCGCAAAATGCCAAGGATGATCCAGGCTTTCGTGTACCTGCCGTTGATTGGGCATTAAGTGCAAAACGTGTTTTGACGACCGAGTGGATTGACGGCACGCCGATGGCGGACGTTCCGACCCTGCGCGCCAAGGGATTTGACCTCAATGCTTTGGGCAATACCGTAATCCAAAGTTTTTTGCGCCACGCCATTCGCGACGGATTTTTTCATGCCGACATGCATCAAGGCAACTTGATTGTTGATGATAAAGGCACATTGGTCGCTTTTGATTTCGGCATCACAGGCAGGCTTTCGGAGGGTGACCGGCTTTTCCTTGCTGAAATTCTTTATGGCTTCATCACGCGGGATTATTTGCGCATTGCGCAGGTGCATTTTGATGCCGGCTATGTTCCCGCCACACAGGATGTGAATACCTTTGCGCAAGCATTACGCGCCATTGGCGAGCCAATCATGGGGCTTCCGGCTGAACAGATTTCGATGTCGCGTCTGCTCACACAGCTTTTTGAAGTGACTGAGCAGTTCCAAATGCAAACTCAACCACAGCTCTTGCTTTTGCAAAAAACCATGGTGGTGACGGAAGGTGTGGCGCGAACGCTGAATCCCCATCTCAATATCTGGAAAGCGGGCGAGCCTGTGGTGCGCCAATGGATCGAGCGGAAATTGGGGCCATTGGGCAAACTCGAGCAATTGGGAGGTGGCGCAAGATCACTTGCCGGTCTGGTGCTTCGCGTGCCAGAAATCTTGCAGGAAGCCCATGGTTTCACGCGAACATTACAAGCCTTAGCCGAGCAGAAGCCTGTGCAACGCTGGCATGTGCCAGCCCTTTGGGTGGGAGCATTGGCATTGGTTGTGATTGCCCTCAAGCTTGTGCTTAAATAGGCTATGAGCAAATCCGTTCTCCTCATTATTGGTGGTGGCATTGCCGCTTACAAAAGCTTGGAATTGATCAGGCTTCTTAAGGGTCGCGGCATTGCCGTGCGCGCCATCATGACCAAGGCGGCGGAAGAATTTGTAACGCCCTTATCCGTGGCCAGCCTTTCAGGCGAAAAAGTCCATGATGCCTTGTTCAATCTCACTGATGAGGTTGAGATGGGCCATATTGAACTTTCCCGTTCGGCAGATCTGGTTGTGGTGGCCCCCGCCACCGCTGATTTGATGGCGAAGATGGCGGGCGGTTCAGCCAATGATTTGGCATCCACAACATTGCTCGCCACTGATAAGCAGGTGTTGATTGCGCCGGCCATGAATGTGTGGATGTGGCTGCATGCCGCCACGCAGCGCAACATCGCCACGCTGAAAAAAGACGGCATCCATTTCGTTGGGCCCAATGAAGGCGATATGGCTTGTGGTGAATTTGGGCCGGGGCGCATGGCTGAACCCATCGAGATTGTGGCGGCGATCGAGAAGCTATTATCACCAGCCGCGAACCCGCTACTTGGTAAAAAGATTTTGATCACTGCAGGTCCAACGCGTGAGCCGATTGATCCCGTGCGTTATATTTCCAATCATTCCTCTGGCAAACAGGGCTACGCGATTGCGGAGGTGGCACGAGATTTGGGGGCCGACGTGACTTTGATTTCAGGGCCTGTATCTTTGTCTGCGCCAACAGGTGTGAAGGTGGTAGGCGTACAAACGGCAGATGAAATGCTCACAGCGTGTAATGGTAACTATGATGTAGCGATCTGTGCCGCAGCCGTGGCAGATTGGAAAGTGGCCAACCCTGCCGCCAGCAAAATCAAAAAAGCTAAATCCGGTGAATTGCCTTCGCTCTCATTTGTTGAGAATCCCGATATTTTGGCAATACTTTCCAAAGCCGGAAAGTCACGAGCGCAGTTGGTTGTGGGCTTCGCGGCTGAAACTGAAAACGTGATTGAATACGCCAAGGCCAAGCTGGTCAAAAAAAAATGTGACCTCATCATTGCAAATGATGTGAGCGAGGCTTCGGGTGTGTTTGGCAGCGATCAAAATCTTGTTCATCTGGTGAGCGCCAAAGGCGTTGAGACTTGGCCGCGGCTTTCCAAAGTTGAAGTCGCCAAGCGCCTCATGGAGCATCTTGCGGCATTGTTGCAATGAAAGTGCAGATCATGCGCTTGGCAAATGGTGCAGATTTGGCGCTGCCGTCTTATGCAACGGTTGGCGCTGCAGGACTGGATTTGAGATCCGCCGAGGCACTTACAATCAAATCTCGCTCGCGCGCGCTTGTCGCCACCGGTATTGCCATTGCATTGCCGCCAGGTTTCGAGGCGCAAGTGCGGCCGCGCTCGGGTCTAGCTGTGAAACATGGTGTGACGGTGTTGAATGCGCCGGGCACGATTGATTGCGATTATCGTGGCGAAATTAAAGTACCGATGATCAATCACGGTGATGAAGATTTTGTGATTGCGCGCGGCGACCGCATTGCGCAGATGGTGATTTCTCCAGCGCCACAATTTGCTTTGGAAGAGGTTTCAACACTCGATGAAACTCGGCGTGGTGTTGGCGGCTTTGGTTCATCGGGGAGAAGTTGATGGCCTTATCCCCCAAAGAAATCGAACGCTATGCCCGCCATATTGTTTTGCCGGAAGTGGGTGGGCCGGGACAGAATAAACTTAAGTCGGCGAAAGTGCTGGTTGTCGGTGCCGGTGGATTGGGTGCACCCATTCTGCTCTATCTCGCAGCTGCGGGTATTGGCACGATTGGCATTTGCGATCATGATGTTGTCTCGCTTTCAAACTTGCAGCGCCAAGTGATCCATACCACGGCAACAATCGGGAAACTCAAAACCCAAAGTGCGGCTGAAATGATGCAAGCCATTAATCCACATGTGAATGTGGTGCAGCACACTTCGCGCATTGAAGCGGAAAATGCTCTCGAGCTGATCAGCCACTATGATGTGGTGTGTGATGCCTGCGATAATTTCAACACGCGGTTTTTGGTGGCAGATGCCTGTTATTTTGCCAAGAAGCCCCTGATATCTGCCGCCGTTGGCCAGTTTGATGGACAGATATCAACATTCAAACCCTATTTGAAATCACCATCGGGTGATCCTTTCCCTACTTATCGCTGTTTCATAGGCGATCTGCCAGAGCGCGGATTATTTCCAGCTTGCGAGGAAGCGGGCATATTGGGCGCACTGCCCGGCATCCTGGGTTCCATGCAGGCAATGGAGGCAATCAAGGAAATTCTGGAGATTGGCGAGAGCCTGGCGGGGCGTATTTTAATGTATGATGCTTTGTTCGCGCGCTTCTTTGAAACGAAGCTGGCTTGGAATCCCGACAATCCACTCAATGGCCGCAATCCATCCGTGCTTGATATAAGAGCCGAGAATTACAAAACATAAATGAGAGTGTGAATGATGAAGGCACTGGTGCTTGAAAAGAAAATGGTGCTCACACTTCGCGATATTGAGCTTCCCTCAAAAGTCGGGCCAGACGATGTGAAAATTGCAATACACACTGTCGGCGTATGTGGCAGTGATGTGCATTATTATACGCATGGGGCCATTGGAAAATTTGTGGTGAATTCGCCCATGGTTCTGGGCCATGAGGCCTCAGGCACAGTCGTTGAGCTTGGTGCAAATGTAAAATCTCTAAATTTGGGTGACCGTGTGTGCATGGAGCCCGGTGTGGCCAACATGAATTCACGGGCCACAAAATTGGGACTCTATAATCTCGATCGTGATCTGACATTTTGGGCCACGCCACCTGATCATGGTTGCCTCACGCCGCATGTGGTTCATCCCGCGGCCTTCACTTACAAATTGCCGGATCATGTTTCATTCGCCGAGGGTGCCATGGTTGAACCATTCGCGGTTGGGATGCAGGCGGCCACCCGCGCGCGCATCAAGCCAGGCGATGTGGGATTGGTTACGGGCTGCGGGCCCATTGGCATTATGGTCGCGCTGGCGGCTTTGGCCGGAGGCTGTTCTAAAGTTTTGATTTCCGATGTTTCAGCACCCAAGTTGAAGATCGCTGCACAGTATCCCGGCATTTTCCCGGTGAATGTACGGGAGCAAAAACTCGAAAATGAAGTGCGCCAAGCGACTGATGGCTGGGGCGTTGATGTTTTGTTTGAAGCCAGTGGCAGTTCAAGAGTTTATCCGACCATGTTTGACATGGTGCGGCCCGGTGGAGCCGTAGTCATTGTGGGCATTCCAGTTGAGCCCGTCGATTTTAATGTGGCGGCTGCTGTTGTAAATGAATTGCGCATCGAAACCGTGTTTCGTTATGCCAATGTTTATGACCGGGCCATTGACCTCATCGCATCCGGCAAAGTCAATCTCAACCCCTTGATCAGCGAAACTTTTGACTTTGATGACAGCATCAAGGCGTTCGAACGCGCCGCCGAAGGTCGCCCAACGGATGTGAAGTTACAAATTCGCGTCGGGACGTGATTGGTGATGGCGCGGCACATCATCCATCTATTTCGATAGAATATCGATCATGGCTTCGGCCGCGGCTGGTGCTCGTTCCTTCGCGCCGTTGATGAAATAGACAAACACATCTCGCGATTTGCGTGGTTTGCCGCAAGGTGCAAAGAGTGGAAATTGTTCTGTTTCTCCGCCGCTCTCCCAGGCACGGGCCAATTTTGCCCACATTTTCAGAGGCTCTGGCCCATAACCGGTTTCGATTTCAGCATTGGCATCTTGCAGGCGCAGATACACAAAGTCTGAGGTGATGTCGGCAATCAGAGGATATTTCGGGTTATCGGCAAGCACCACACCAATATTGGCTTTACGAGCCTGAAGGATGAAATCTTGCGTCTGAAAACTCTCGTGCCGCACCTCCAGAACATGGCGCAAAGTTTTACCGTCAATGCTCTGTGGCAATAGCGAGAGAAAGGCCGCAATGTCACCAGCATCATATTTTTTGAATGGCGGCAATTGCCACAAGATTGGGCCAAGCTTTGCTTTCAGTTCGCCCACACCGCTCTCGAAAAACTTGTTGATTGAGGGGCCGGCCTCGGCGAGCACCTTTCGGTTCACGGCAAATCGTGGTGCCTTTAGTGAAAATATGAAATCATCCGGCGTTTCATCGGCCCAACGCCTGAAGGTGCTGGGGGTGAATGTGCTGTAGAATGTGCCATTGACCTCAATTGACGTCACGCGACGGCTGGCATGATAGAGTTCCTTGGTCTTGGGCAACTTCTCTGGAAAGAACGTGCCGCGCCATGGTTCATAAGTCCATCCCCCAATTCCAACCTTGATCATTTTCATCTCCTCTCTTTGATGCAGTTCCCGCAATATTACACCTTAATGAAAATCGCGAGACTTGGGGACTGTACGCACATTGCGGGGGTGGCGGTGTTTTGCAGCTTGTGACCGTATGGGAGGTGCCTCATTGATATCTTCGGAGAGCCTGCCCAATTCATACGACCGATCAAAAATCCGCTCGGCCACCAGATGCACCACGCCCTCGGGGCTGCGTTGAACCTTGCCCTCCACAAGCAACAGCCTCCCGCCCATAATTTCGCGTCTGAAAGTTTCAACCAGTTTTGGCCAAACCACAACATTGGTGACACTGGCCTCATCACTCAAGGTGATGAAGACAACGCCAGCATCGCCGGGCATTTGCCGTGTGAGCACGATGCCGGCACAGGAAGCGCGCTGGCCATCCTTGGCTTTCCAGATTTCAGCACAATTCAAAACGCCTTCACTTTTGAACAGGTCACGCAGGAAAAACATGAGATGGGCGCGCAACGACAGGCGCAGCATTTGATAATCGGCCAGAACATGCTCGCTTAAAGGTATGGGCGGCAGGGGTGCTATTTCTTCCTCGGGTTGCTCCTCCACATATTGCACGGCAAAGAGCGGTAAATCCTCATCATCAGGAATGCGGCGTACGGCCCAAAGAATTTCACGACGATCCTGGGCTATGGATTGAAAACAGTCAGCTTCGGCCAGAATGATAAGGGCACGTTTGGGCAATTTGGTCCGCCGCGCCACATCATCCACCGCGTCATAACCATTGTTCCGTTTGAACAGCAGCGTGTTGGCCCAGTTTTCGCGGAAACCATCAATCTGGCGGAAACCCAATCGAAGCGCCAGAGAACCGTCGTTGCAAAGCTCCAGCGTATTATCCCAATGACTGAAATTGACATCAACATGGCGGGTTTCAACATCATGCTCCACCGCATCGCGCACAATTTCAGCAGGTGCATAAAAGCCCATGGGCTGCGAATTCAAAAGGGCTGCAGCAAAGGCGGCGGGGTGATGCTTCTTGATCCAGGCCGAAATATAAACCAGATGGGCAAAGCTGGCGGCATGGCTTTCTGGAAAGCCGTAAGAGCCAAAGCCTTCAATCTGTTTGAAGCAACGTTCGGCAAAATCCTGCTGATAACCGCGCGTCACCATGCGACCCACAAACATGCCTTTAAAATTATCGATGGTGCCAACATTACGAAAGGTCGCCATTGCACGGCGTAAACCATTAGCATCTTCCGGTGTAAATTTTGCAGCCACAATGGCAAGCTTCATGGCCTGTTCTTGGAATAGCGGAACGCCCATTGTTTTGCTCAATACATTAAACAATTCATCGGCAGGGCCATGTTCTGGCGCAGGTGATGGGTATTCGACCTTTTCAACACCACTGCGCCGCCTGAGATAGGGGTGCACCATGTCACCCTGAATGGGGCCGGGGCGCACAATCGCAACTTCAATAACGAGATCGTAGAATTCCGCAGGTTTTAACCGTGGCAACATATTCATTTGTGCCCGGCTTTCCACTTGGAATACACCGATGGCATCAGCTTTTTGCAGCATTTCATAAACTACGGGATCTTCGCGCTCCACATTGGCAAGATCAAAAGACTTACCCTCGTGAATGCGGATGAGATCAAAGGCTTTACGAATGCAGGTGAGCATGCCCAGCGCCAGCACATCTACCTTCATCATGCGCAAGGTATCAATGTCGTCCTTGTCCCACTCAATAAAATAGCGATTCTCCATCGTGGCAGGGCCGATCGGCACACACTCGTCCAACCGATCTTGTGTCAGCACGAAGCCACCAACATGTTGTGAAAGATGGCGCGGAAAGCCGATCAACTCATTGGCGGCCTTCATGGCGCGGGCCACCAGCTTGTTCGATGGATCGAGACGGCCCTGCCTGATGTGATTGTCCTTCACGCCACTGCCCCAACTACCCCATATGCTGCTGGAGAGATTGGCGGTGATGTCCTCCGTTAAACCAAACACTTTACCCGCCTCGCGAATGGCACTGCGCGGGCGATAGCAGATCACTGTGGCCGTTAGCGCCGCACGGTGATGACCATAGCGCTTATATACATTCTGAATGACTTCCTCACGCCGCTCATGCTCGAAATCAACGTCAATGTCGGGTGGTTCCTTGCGCTCCTGGCTGATGAAGCGTTCAAATAAAAGATCAACCTGCATGGGATCGACGGCGGTTATCCCAAGCACATAGCATACGGCGGAATTGGCGGCCGAGCCGCGGCCCTGACAGAGAATGTTCTGGTTTCTGGCGAAACTTACGATGTCGTGAACAGTCAAAAAATAGGCGGCAATCTCCATCTCATTGATGAGTGCCAGTTCTTTCTCCAGCGTCGCTCGCACCTTGTCGGGAATAATGCCTGAATAGCGTGCTGTTGCGCCTTCCCAAGTGAGATTAGTCAAATGCTGTTGTGCCGTTTTTCCCTTTGGCACGGGCTCGTCGGGATAATTATATTTGAGCTGATCAAGAGTAAAGTTGATCAGGTCCGCAAACCGAATGGATTGTGCGATGGCGTCGGGTGCTTCACAGAAAAGCTCTGCCATTTCATCTGGCGATTTCAAATGACGCTCGGCATTGGCCTCAAGCAGGCGGCCTGCTTCATTGAGTGTTGTGTGCTCGCGAATGCAGGTTACAACATCGTGGAGTTCGCGGCGTTCGGGACAATGATAGAGCACATCATTGGTGGCCAGTAATGGAACGCCGATTGTATCGCTCAGGCATTTAAAATGCGCCAAGCGCCTTTGATCATCTCCATGATGCGGCATGGATACGCCAAGCCATATTCTATCGGGTGCGGCTTGATTTATGAATTGCAAAAGCGATTTAAGATCAGAACCTGTATAATCATATTTGTTTTCACCCAAACCCGTCATTCCCGCGAAAGCGGGAATCCATGTTTGCGAAGAACTCGTCGTTGAAAGGAAGCTGGCTTCCCGTTTTCGCGGGAATGACGAGGTGAGAGGAGCGGGAATGGCGGGTTGGGGGGAGTGGGAGAATGACGGTTCAATCTCTTTGGATTCGCTTTGCCCAGAGAGATTTAAATTCTTGTTCCAGAATTTTTGCGGGCCATCAGTGCTCGTGACGGGCACATCAGGATGCTGTGGCATAACCACCAGCAGCATTCCTTCTTGCCACTTTAAGAGATCGCTCAAAGCCAGATAACAATCCCCTTTGGGCGCACGCAATTTTCCGATACTGAGCAAGCGGCAAAGCCGACCATAAGCAGCCCTATCAGTTGGATAGACGAGAATGTCAGGCGTGCCGTCGATAAAAATCAGGCGACAACCCACTAAAAGTTTCGGCTTATCGCCCTTGATGTCTTGATGGGCCGCATAGGCCCGCACCACGCCTGCTAACGAGTTACGATCAGCTATGCCGATGGCAGCAAGCCCAAGCTCGGTTGCCGTTTGCACCAACTCCTTGGGATGTGATGCGCCGCGCAGAAACGAATAATTCGTCGTCACCGCGATTTCGGCATAGGCGCTCATGCAAACAACCCATGCAGGAACCATTGCGAATTCACTTCACTTTGATAAAGCCAATAACGCCTGCCTTCATCATCTTCCATGCGGAAATAGTCACGCGTGGGCTGTGGTGTCTCATGGCGCCACCATTCCATGGCGATGCGCTCGGGGCCTTCACGCTGGATCACCTTATGGTTTGCTCGTCGCCAAATGAATTGTGCTGTTGTGCCAAAACTGATTGGCTCTGGTCTGGCAAACATGCGCAGGGGCCGGCGTGGGGCGTTGCCTGTCTGGTGCAGTTTCTTCCATAAAAACTTCGTTGTGCCGGCATATTGTGCGGGCACGGTAACAAACGATTTTTCCGGAATATGGGTGTTGTTGAGCTGAAAACCTAAAATGCGATTGGGGCCAAAGCGCGTGGCCAAACGGTCGACCAGAAAACCGATCTCCTTTTGGGCTGCCAAATCAGAATCCAATTCGACGAACTCCGCATTAAAGCGTTGAACCTCGGTGGCCGACAGCCGGATCAGATCAAAGCCGAAGCCTGGGTCAAGCGGATCGTTGAGAACATCCAGCTTTTCGTTAAACAGGCGTATGATGATTTCAGGATCGCGGGTGGCCATTGCCAGCGTAATGGCGATGCGCCTGACGGCACCATCGGCGCGAAAGAATAGTGCTTCTAAACGCCTCGCCCCCTGACCCTGTTTTTGCATCGTCTCGGATAATGCAGCGCTTAAAGATTTCAACGTAGCGCTGATCAGATCATCAGTGGCGATAGGTTCGGGAAAGCCTTGCTCATGCCAATATTCGGCGCGCGGCAAGCGCGGTGAGATCGGCTTTCCACCCTGCCCTAAGATTTCGTCCAAGGTGGAAAGTGTTGCTGCCCCAAAGCGCGCGGTGATTTCGGAACGCTTGCGGCTGGCCACTTGCCCCACAGTTTTTAGCCCGGCACGGCGAAACGCATGGGTGATCACAACATCGAGGCCCAGCGCCTCAACGGGCAAGGGCTTGGTGGCTTTTTCTTCCCCATCCGGAGCAATGACGACACCATCTCTATAACGAGCCAAAGCCCGAGCGGCGGCGGCCGTTCCGGCCATGGCGGCGCGCACAGCCAAATTTTGCGCTTCGAGTTTGTTGCAGATTTTATCCAGCATCGCCTGCTCGCCACCAAAAAGATGAGAGGCACCTGTGACATCAAGCAAAAGCCTGTTGGGGCCATCCAGCGCGACATGCGGCGTGAAGCGGTCACACCAGTCGGCGATGCGGATGAGCAATTGTGCATCGGCTGTTTCATCAGCTGTTACCACTCTTAGTGAAGGCAACATGGCGCGGGCATTGGCCAATGGCTGTCCAAAGCTAAGACCCAATGAGGTTGCTTTGCGGTCCACAGCCTGCAAGGCCATGGCATTTTTAACCTTCGCCACCACCACCAAGGGTGGGGCTGCGACCATTGCCTTTTCCAGGCGTTGTAATCGATCAGTCGAAAGCCTTGGAAACCACAAGGCCACGATGCGCCTTGACTGTTTCGTTGATCGTTCCTGGGGTTTTGAAGATACGCTCATCACCACTCCACTCCATCATCCACTTACCCATTTGCCCGTGCCGATTGCGTAAAAGCTCCACCTGAAAAACCGGCTGGCCCCAATTTTCGCCTTGTTGCAATGAAGGCGTAGCGCGCACAAGCCAGCGTGTTTCAGCAGTGCTGAAGCTGGGCTCTGCAGCAAAACGCAGCAAAAATGCGGTAACGGATTTTTGTGCGCAAGCCAGTGTCAAACGCCTGCTCGCCGTCATATCAAGATTTTTTGGACGACCGGGAATCTCGATGACCACTGCACCAAGAGCAGCACAGGAGAGCGCATCATTGGCAGCGCGCAAACCATCATCGGCATTGGCCACGCAAAGCAGCAGCAGGCGCTGCGGCTCAAAGCCCAATTCAACAAGGCCAGCAGCAGAAAGTGAAGCAAATTCGTTGATCGAAAAATCTTGCGCTATCCACAATACATGCTTGGTTTCAGCCACGCGCATAACGAGTCCTGCTGTGAAACCCGTGGCGGCGGTTTCGTGGCCAATAGATGCGAACACTTCATGCAAACATCCGCGTTCAAGCCCTCCATTCAGGCATAAATCGGCAAGGGCATGTCCAAGCGGAGCGCGGGTCGCAATTTTCTCAAGTCCTGGTTTTGCGAGAACCGCCCGAAGAGCGGTTAAGCGATCACGTATGGATCGCAGATCTACCGGCTGTGAAAAGTGAAGGGTTGATTGCATAGTGGCATGCAAGAACAAAACTAGAACATTGTCAAGGTGCAGTTCAAAATTTTTGCCAGGACGTAAAAATGCCGACTCTTTAAAATTAGCTTATGTCCAAGCCAGACCATGATTATACAGATTGCCAAGTGCCGATCGCAAATCTATGAGACAGCCACGTTCCATCTTTAAAGGTGTTTCATTGTTGAATCTTAGTCCTGAAAGCTTTTTCAATTTTGAAAATGTCGGTCGTTCAATTGAAGAATTGGAAACGCCGGTTCCGTTGATTGATATTGCCATCATGGAGAACAATCTCAAAAATTGGCAGGCGCAATGTAACAAACTGAAAATCAACAATCGCCCGCACATCAAAACGCATAAGCTTATTCCTGTCGCAAAATTGCAGATCGCCCTTGGCGCAAGCGGCATCTCGGTGCAGAAATTAGGCGAAGCCGAAGTAATGGCCGATGCCGGTATTGACGATATATTCCTCACCTACAATGTTGTCGGCCAGCATAAATTAGCGCGGTTGGCTGACTTGACCAGGCGTGTGGATATTTCTGTTGTCGCAGATCATGCCATCATTGTTGAGGGCTTGAGTCAGGCGGGTATTGCCGCCGGGCGCAATATTACTGTGCTGGTTGAATGCGATACAGGTGGAGAACGCAATGGCGTGCAAAGCCCGGCAGAGGCTTGCCGCCTCGCGATGCTGATTGACAAAACACCCGGCCTGAAATTCGGTGGCCTGATGACCTATCCAGCAGCCTTTGCGCGCGAAAAGGCCAAGGCCTTTATCGCTGAAACCAAACAACTTCTCACCAAGGCCGGATTGGAATGTGCAAGAGTTTCAACCGGCGGCTCAAAAGATTTGTGGGATGAGAAAAATCTTGATGGCGTAACCGAATATCGCGCTGGCACTTATGTCTATTTCGATCGTTCGCTGGTGCAGGCTGGTGCATGCAGTTTTGCTGATTGCGCAGAAACGGTATTAACAACAATCGTCAGTACGCCTGTTCCTGCGCGTGCTATCATTGATGCTGGCTCAAAGGCGCTCACATCTGATCTCTTGGGCCTTACAGGATACGGCGTGGTGCAGGATTTGGATATGGCACAGGTCTATAATGTCAATGAAGAACACGGTTATCTGGATTTAAAGAACACCCATAAGCGCCCGCGCATTGGTGCGGTGATCCAAGTGACCCCCAACCATGTTTGCCCGGTTAATAATCTCTTTGATAAGGTTGTGTTTGTGCGCGGACCGGAAGTTCTGGGTGCTGTTAAAGTTGATGCGCGAGGGAAAGTTCAATGACGCCAGAACAAAGACTGCAAGAACTTGGGCTTGTGCTGCCAATAACACCCGTGCCTGTTGCCAATTATGTGCCATGGCGATTTGCCGGGCCGTTGCTGTTTCTTTCAGGTCAAGGCCCCAAATTGCCAGACGGCAGCTACCGTATTGGCAGACTTGGGCTCAACACTGAAGTCAAACAGGGCTATGAGGATGCAAAGCTTACAGGTTTGCAATTGCTGGCCGTTGCCAAGGCTGCACTGGGCGAACTTTCGCGCATTGAAGCAGTTATCAAGCTTCTCGGCATGGTCAATGCAGAACCTGAATTTGCCGAACACCCAAAAGTCATCAACGGATGCTCTGATCTCTTTGTGAATGTTCTAGGTGATGCCGGGCGACATGCCAGGTCGGCCATTGGCGTAGGCTCACTGCCCAATATGATGACGGTTGAGATTGAAGCAATATTGCTGGTGAGAACCTGATTGGTCAGGCTCTAAACCTCTGGCGGTAGGCTTTTGGCGTACAGCCAAGTTGTTTTTGAAACGCGTCATAAAACCTGCTCAACGAGCCATAGCCACTTTCAAACGCAACTTCGATAATGGCACGATCGGTGTCTGCCAGCAGTTTTAGAGCATGGTTCAAACGCCTGCGCCGCAAATATTGGGCAATTGAAATACCCAATACCTTTTGAAAAGTTGACGTGGCATTGGTGGCGTGAAGTCCACACATCTGCGCGACATCATTAACGCCAATCGGTTTGCTAAATTCGGTATTAATAAAATTGGTCATGTGTTGAACGCGGCTGATCAAGCGCCTGTCCGCCAACAGGTTGTTGTTGCGCTTATGGTCCAAATCCAAAAACTCATCACCAGCACTCGCGCGGCTTGGGTGAAGTGCCAACCTGCGCACACGAAGCCTTACTTCATCGCGCAAAATATCTCTGGCCTGTTCATTGGCATCATCCCACTCCGCGGCCCAACGCCGAAACACCAGAACATCTATGATATCGATCAGGGGTGCGGTAAGAACATGGCCGGCCATCAAATCATTTTTGAATTCATTGGCAATCACCAAAGACAGAAACTCGGCAAATGGCAAATACACGCACACCAACTCTGTGTCCGGAATGGCCGAAATAACCTGATGTGAAACTGCAGCCCAGAAACAATAGATTGAGCCCTGCTGCAAACGCACTTGCCTGCCATTGATGAGATAAGTCATGGCCCCTTTGCAGATGACATTGAGCTCCACATGATCATGCCAATGCGCCTGAGGCATGGGCTCAACGACGTGGCTTTCTGCCAAAAACTCGTCGGCCTCCAAAAACCATTCGCCGGTTAAAGCTGGATTCAATTTTGGCAATTGCGACTATTCCAACACTTAAATTCAGGAAACACTAGCGCATTTTTCTAGTAAAATTCTAGTATTTTTTGTCGTCAAACTGGTACGAAAACTGAAATCATTGATCCAGTTTACAAAAAAACAGGAATTAAATAATCAAAACCGACAAGAAACTTCTATTCTATGGTGGCATAAGCGATTTTGGCGTCATTTTGGCGCTGAAATTTCAAGTGAGCCTGAATCCATGCCAAAAATTTGCCTGATCGGTGCAGGAAGCACTGTCTTTGCCCGCAACATTTTAAGTGATGTGTTGAGCAATCCGGAGCTGGCTCATTGTGAAATCACGCTTCACGATATTGATGCAACAAGGCTTTCAACATCAGATGTGATGACGCGGCGAATCTGCTCCGCTCTGAATTTGAGCAACACCAGGATCACCGCGACCACAAATCGGGCCGCCGCACTTAAGGATGCAGACTTTGTAATCTTAATGATGCAGATCGGCGGCTATAAACCCGCAACAGTCATTGATTTTGATGTTCCAAAACAATTTGGCCTGCGCCAGACAATTGCCGATACGCTTGGCATTGGTGGCATTTTTCGTGCCTTGCGAACCATTCCGGTTGTGCTCGAAATCGCGCGCGACATGCAGCAATATTGCCCCAATGCTTTGATGATGAACTACGTCAACCCGATGGCGATGATCAGCTGGGCCATGGCCGAAGCCATGCCCGATATTAAATATGTGGGCCTTTGCCATTCGGTTCAGGAGACCTCAAGTTTTCTGGCGAGAACATTGGGAGAGAATATCGCCGACATTGATTATCTCTGCGCGGGACTCAATCATGTAGCGTTTTTTCTGAAATTTGAAAAACGCCTGCCAGGTGGTGGACGCGAAGATCTCTACCCCAAACTCCGCAAGCTGGCTCAGGCCGGCGTTTTCCCACCTGACGAGGCGGTTCGCTTCGAGGTTATGAAACATTTTGGGCATTTCGTCACCGAAAGTTCAATCCATTTTGCAGAATACACGCCATGGTTCATCAAGCGCGGTCGCGAAGATTTGTTGCAGCGATTTAAAGTTCCACTCGATGAATATATCACGCGCTGTGAACACCAGATCGCTGAATGGCATGAATTGCGCGTCGAGCTTGAAGATGAAAGCAAGCCCTTGGAGGTTTGCCGCAGCAACGAATATGCCGCTGCCATTATTCAGTCCTGTGTCACTGGTCGCAATAGCCTCATATATGGCAATGTGCGCAACAATGGGCTAATTGAAAATCTTCCGGCAAATGCTGCTGTCGAAGTTGCCTGCCATGTTGATCATAATGGCATTCAGCCTATTCGCGTCGGCAAAGTGCCAGTGCAGCTTGCGGCCATCATGCGCTCCAACATCAATGTGCAGGAATTGGCGGTAGCAGCTGCCCTCACAGGTAAGCGCGAGCATATTTATCACGCGGCCTCGCTTGATCCACATACAGCAGCCGAGCTTTCGCTTGGAGAAATCGTTACACTGGTTGATGCCCTGATCAAAGCCCATGGCAATTATTTGCCGGCCTATCATTAGGTGTCATGATGACAGCATTTGATCTTGCTCATAAGGTTGCAATTGTAACCGGTGCGCAGCGCGGCATTGGACTTGGCATTGTTACCGAACTCGCAAGGGGCGGCGCACAAGTGGTGATGACGGGGATTATGGATGCCGATGGAGAGAAGGCAGCAGCGGGGCTCAGGCAGCAAGGCCTCAAGGTTTCCTTTCGCCATCTTGATACGTCAAACGAAAACGAAGCGGCAGATGTTGTCGGCGATGTTGTGAGAACGCATGGCCGCATCGACATTCTGGTGCCGAATGCCGCTATTTATCCGAACACGCCAATCGTCGCCATCAATGTGAAAGAATGGGATGATGTGATGGCCGTGAATTTGCGCGGGCCATTTCTCGTGGCCAAGGCCTGCTTGCCCTATTTTCAGGAGCGCCGCCAAGGCCGCGTGATTTTCATCTCATCCATCACCGGCACACGCGTGTCATCACCTGGCTATGCCCATTATGCAACCACCAAAGCCGGTGTGTTGGGGTTTATGCGTACCGCCGCTTTGGAATGGGCGCCATGGAACATCACGCTCAACGCAATAGAGCCCGGCAATATTCTCACCGAGGGTGTGCGCGAACATCAACCTCAAAGCTTCATTGACGCACAAATGGCCGCGGTGCCATTGCACCGATTGGGAACGCCGCAAGATGTGGCCAGCGCTGTGCGCTTTCTCGCATCCGACGAGGCCTCCTATATCACTGGTCAGACAATCGTGATTGATGGTGGTCAGACATTGCCCGAAATGGCAACCGCCATTCTCCCCGGAGTTTAAGAAAATGGCAGGCGTGTCAGTCAGTGGATTATGCAAATCTTATGGCAAGATCGACGTCATAAAAGAGGTAAGCTTCAGCGCCCCGGATGGTGCCTTTGTGGCTTTGATCGGGCCATCAGGCTGCGGCAAATCCACCTTGCTGCGCTGTATTGCCGGCCTTGAGGGTGTGCAAGGCGGAACCATTTCCATCGGCGACCGCATCGTCAATGATATCGAACCCAAAGAGCGCGACGCGGCGATGGTGTTTCAGAACTATGCGCTTTACCCGCATATGACCGTGCGCCAGAACATGGCCTTTTCATTGAAGCTAAGGGGCGGCGACAAGAATGAAATCAATGCGCGCGTGAATGAAGCCGCTGCCATTTTGGGCCTGATGGATTATCTTGATCGTTATCCCAGACAACTCTCCGGTGGCCAGCGCCAGCGCGTCGCCATGGGCCGCGCCATTGTGCGCAAACCTTCTGTGTTTCTATTTGATGAACCACTATCCAACCTTGATGCAGCATTGCGCGTGCAGATGCGCGCCGAAATCCGCAGCCTTCACAAGCGCCTCGGGGTCACCTCCATTTACGTCACCCATGATCAGGTTGAAGCCATGACCATGGCCGATCAGGTCGTTGTGCTGAGAGATGGCGTTATTGAGCAGGTGGGGCCGCCGCTTGAACTTTATGATCGCCCCAACAGCGTGTTTGTGGCAACTTTCATTGGTTCCCCGGCGATGAATATTCTTGCGGGTGAAATCATTAAGGGCAAGTTTGTCACCCATGACGGGCAGAACCTCGCTCTGCCCTCACGTTTGTCTGCCTCCCATGGCGCGCAAGTGAAACTGGGCATTCGGCCTGAACATCTCGTCGTCTCCCTGCCAAACACGGCCAATGGCATTCATGCCAAGGTTGAGAGCATTGAATCAACCGGATCGGCAACCTATCTCAGTTTTGCTGCCGGGATGGCCAATATTAGTGTTGTGGCTTCTGAGCGCTTGGCTTTGGATGTTGGGCATGTCGCTACACTCACATTCGACCAAAAACACATGCATCTGTTTGATGCCGCAACAGGTCGGCGGATCGGCTAAACAGCGCGTTCCACTATTTGCTCGACCCTGCCAGCAAACCTGAAACCAGATAGCGGTTTAAAACAATTACGATCAGTGCCGGGATCAAAATGGCAATTGTTCCTGAAGCTGTGATCAAACCATAATCAGTGAAATTCTTGGTGGCAAATTCCGGGATCAAAACCGTCATCGATTTGGTTTTGAGTGTGGGCGAGAATATCAATGGAACAATATATTGGCTCCACGCCCCGAGGAATGTGAGGATTGCAGCCGCTGTGAGGCCCGGTGCTGCAATCGGCAATACAATGCGGAACAATATGCCAAGGCGGCTTGCCCCATCCAGCCTTGCAGCCTCTTCAAGTGAAATCGGCAATGTTTGAAACACGCTGCGCAACATCCACAAGGCCAGCGGCAAATAAGCCGAGACATAAATCAGCGTGATGCCAAGATAGGTGTCAATCAAATGCAAGCTGATCATCAGGCGGTAGAGCGGGATCAAAACCGCATAGCCCGGAACGGCAAGTGTTGCGACAACGAAAACAAAAATGATGTTGCGCCCCGGAAACTCAAGCCTGGCAAATGCATAGCCTGCAAGAGTTGCCAACAACACACAAATGGCCGTAGAGACCGTACAGGTGATCACGCTGTTCACAAGCGAAGCCGAAAATTGCCGCCAGATTGCGCCATCATTGCCAATGCCAAAAAGCCTTTCATAATGCGCGAATGTCAAATGCTGTGGAATGAAATGAAACGGCTTTGAGCCAATTTCCGATGCCGGTGTAAGGCTGGTGGCAACCGACCAATAGAGCGGAACCAATGACCACATGACCAGAATAGCAACACCGACATAGAGCACAAGCTGGGACAGAATTTTACGCATCATCAATCCAGTCTTGTATCGCGGTAGACTTTCATCACGAATGAAAGTGAAACCAGCAGCGACAGCAATGTGACGACAAGTGAAAGCGCCATGCCATAAGAAAAATTGAGATTCTGAAATGTCTCGAGATAGATTTGCACGAGTATTGGCCTGGTGTCGTGGCTTGCACCATTCATCACCCAGGCCTCTTCAAACAGGTTGAAGGCTTGCACGATGGATTGGGTCATGGCGATGGCAATCGAACTGCGGATCAATGGCAATGTAATAAAGAAGAATGAGTGCGTGGCACTTGCCCCATCCATGCGCGAAGCATCGCGCAATTCTTGCGGAATGCCTTGCAGTGCCGCCAGAATGATAACGATCGTCAGTGGCATCATGCGCCAGACATGCACGACCAAAACCATGGCTATAGAGCTGATGCGGCTGTTGAACCAAAGATGATTGTCAAAATCAAATCCAAATGATGTCAGCGCGCCATTTAAAAGGCCCGCACCCGGATTAAAGATCCACAACCACATCACTGAATTTACAACACCTGGCAAGGCCCAAGGCAAAACCACAATAGCCAGTAGCCAGCGTCGGCCAACTTGCACGCGGTTTAACAACAAAGCAGCAGCTATTCCAAAAACAGTTTCGGCCGCCACGGCAACGGCAACATAAATTGCCGTGTTAAGCCAAGCTGTTCCGGTCGCACTATCGACAAACATGGCGGCGTAGTTATCAAGCCCAACAAATGGCGTTCCGGGTTGGGTTGGTTTCACACGGTGCAAACTATCCCACACCGTCATCAGCAGTGGATAAAACACCAAACTGGCCATGGCCAGGATAATTGGCAAAACTAACATAAATCCTAAAAACGCGTCGGCCTGGGAGCCGACGCGTCCATTGGGTTTTGGATTCAATATGACAGTGGTCACTGCTTCTGGGCAACAGCAGTTTCAGCTGCAATGTTTGCCATTGCTTGATCCAATGTAATCTGTCCCTTGGCAGCGCTGTTCAAATTGGTGTTCACAGCGCCAGAGAATTGTGGATACCAGGGCGGTGTGCCACCATCAAACAACGCACCAACGGTTGGGGCCTGGCCCACCAGCGCATCGCCACTGGGAAGCTTTCCGGATTTGTTAAGATCATTCAACGCTGATGTACGGGTTGGCAAAAAGCCTGCATCAAAGTTCTTGATCTGATAATCATGCGATGTCATCCATTTGACGAAGGCAAGGGCTGCCTCTTTGTGTGTCGATGAAGAGGGAATGCCAAGCGCTTCGGGCAAACCATAGCTGCGGGTTTTGCCATCAACTGTCGGCACCAGAATAGCTTCAAACTGGCCTACAATTTTTGATTTTGTCGCATCGGCAAATTGACCCAGACGTCCTGGCTCACCGCCAATCATGATGCTGGTCACGCCTTGGGCAAACATGGTTTCATTGATTTCTGAATCTTTGAGAGAAACTGATGCCGGATCGACCAGTCCATCTTTCAGAAGCTGTAACTCCATCGCCATGGCCTTATAGCCTGCGCTATCAGGGGCCACAAAAAGCGGCTTCATGTCTTTGTCGAAAAGTTCACCGCCATAAGCCTTCGTCAACAAATACCAAGCCGTAGAAGCGCCTTCGCTGGCTGAAAGCGGAAGACCGATTGGATATTTTGAAATGCCTTTGGCTTTGATGGCTTTGGCATCGGCAATCAGCTCATCGAGTGTCTTTGGTGTTCCGGTTACGCCAGCGTCAGTAACTGCTTGCGGTTGATAATCATGACGCGGAAATCATTTGAATATGGAACGCCGATCAGATGACCGTTTGACTGGAAAATGGCTGAAGGTGCCATATCATCAATGGACGCCTTGTCGATTGAACCTTCCAGAGGCTCATACCATCCCGATGCGCCAAACTGGCCCGTCCAGCTCCAATCCATTTCCGTCACATCGGCAGGTGCCGTGTTGGCGATCAGTGATGTGACAAGCTTGGGGCGAATATCATCCCAACCCATGGTCTGGAGGTCGACTTTTATGCCGGTGGCCTTTTCAAAATCGTCGGCCAATGTTGGCGCTTGCGGCGATGGCAGGATGACCGTGATGGTCTGCCCAGCCAGAGGCTTGGCATCATCGGCAAATGCGATCGTCGCTACACCAAGCGAAAGCGAGGTGCTCAGCGCAAGTGCAAAACTGAAGTTCAATCCGTTCATGTTTTCCTCCGTTCAATGGGCAGTGTTGATCCTGCTCTGCGTGTTGATGTCCCAGAAACAATCGTTTTGGATTTGACCAGAATGACTGATTTCATAGAGGTATCACTAAAAATCATCACTATCTTGCTGGTTTTTCCATAAATATTCTGATTTTCAAGCGCTGCTTCTTTCATTGATGGCAGTGCGGGCGATGCAAATCATCTGCAATTATCCAGGTTCAGCTCGTCGAATGGGAACAGTCCTACACCTTCTCCAGATGCCACGGAGCCTTTGACCGAACATGGCAATAAACGACCCTTGGCCGAGATCGCTGGTGCGTCGGGCCTTGGCGCCAAGGCTTAATTCTCCCGCACCTTCAAGGCGAAGTTTGGAGCTTCCCCACATGAATATCGACAGCCGTAATATGTAAAACCATAAAATCATCATGGCCTCTACATAGAAGAGATCGTAACGGTTGTCAAGCTTTATTTCCTATAACGCTATATTATTTCTTATTTTTGTGCCTCCGCACGGTCTCGTCGGGCTTTCCAGGTTTGCACCATGGTCACTTTGACAAAGCGGGTTGGTGTGTGTGGCTGTTGGCAATCACAGCCGTTGCTTCGATCTCCACTTTCGCGCGGTCTTCGACCAGTGCCACCACTTGTACCAAGGCCATGGCCGGATAGTGTTTACCGATGATGTCGCGATAGGCATGGCCGAGTTCGGTCAGGCTGGCGAGATATTCTTGTTTGTCAGTTACATAGATGGTGAGGCGGACGAGATGTTCAGGCCCGGCACCAGCCTCAGCCAGAACGGCAATGATGTTCTTAAGCGTCTGGGCGAATTGATCGACAAAGTCATCGCTTTCAAAAACCTGATCGGCATTCCAGCCAACCAGCCCACCGCAAAAAACCATGCGCCCCGTTGCGGCCACACCATTGGAATAGCCGCGCGTTGGCTTCCAGGATTTAGGATGCAGAAATTGGTGGGGTGAAGTCATGGGCCTATTCCTTTTAACCGAGCACAGCGCGGGCAATGACGATGCGCTGCACATCCGACGCACCTTCATAAATGCGCAAAGCGCGGATTTCACGGTAAAGACTTTCCACAGCAAAGCCATGGCGCACACCATCACCGCCATGCAACTGTACTGCTGCATCGATAATACGCTGCGCCGCTTCCGTGGCGTGGAGCTTGGCCATGGCGGCTTCGCGGCTGATCCGGGCAGCGCCCATATCACGCGTCCACGCGGCACGATAAATGAGCAGGGCCGAAGTATCAACTTCCAAAGCCATATCGGCGATGTGGCCTTGCACCATTTGCAAATCGGCCAGGACAATGCCGCCCACCTTGCGGGATTTAACGCGGGCCAAAGCCTCGTCCAGCGCCCGGCGCGCAAAACCCAAAGCGGCTGCACCAACGGTTGACCGGAAAACATCGAGCACTGACATGGCCAGCTTAAAGCCTTCGCCGGGCTTGCCGATCATGGCCGCTTCGGGAAGTTCAATGCCATTGAAACGCAAATGGGCGAGCGGATGGGGAGCGATCACATCAATGCGGTTGACGATTTCGAGGCCGGGCGTGTTTGCAGGCAGAAGAAAAGCTGAAAGGCCTTTGGCTCCATGTGCTTCGCCGGTGCGGGCAAAGACAACATAAAGATCAGCGATGCCACCATTCGAGATATAGGTTTTTTCGCCATTCAAAACATAACCGCCCTGTGTACGTGTGGCACTGGTTGCGATGGCGGCGACATCAGACCCGGAAGCGGGCTCAGTGAGGGCGAAGGCGGAAATGGCCAAGCCCTTGCGGGTTTTATTCAGCCACTGGCGCTGTGCAGCTGTGCCAAATAAAGAGACAGCACCCATGCCAAGGCCTTGCATGGCGAAGGCGAAATCAGCCAGGCCATCATGACGCGCCAGAGTTTCACGGATCAGACACAGCGTGCGCACATCCAGCTTTTCGCCCACATCAGCGCCGCTGTGTTTCAGCCATCCATCACGGCCCAGCATTTCAACAAGTGAGCGGCAAGCAGCATCGACATCACCATGATCAACTGGCAGATGAGCCTTGCACCAAACTTCAAGTGCCTCGGCAAGCTCGCGGTGGCGAGGTTCAAAAAACGGCCATGACAGAAAACTTGCATCAGCCATTTCAGTTGCCCTCGAACACAGGTTTTTCCTTGGCCAAAAAAGCCCGGTAAGCGCGCTCGAAATCCTTGGTCTGCATGCAAATGGCTTGGGCCTGGGCCTCGGCCTCAATGGCCTGCTCCAGGCCCATGTTCCACTCTTGATTGAGCTGGGTCTTGGTGATGCCGTGGGCAAAAGTGGGGCCTGAAGCGATACGGGTGGCGAGTTTCATAGACTCCTCTTCAAGCGATGCTGCCTCAAAAATTGAATTCCAGAAGCCCCAGCGCTCGCCTTCAGCAGCACTCATCACACGGCCCGTGTAAAGTAATTCCGCTGCGCGGCCGTGGCCGACGATGCGAGGCAGAATGGCACAAGCACCCATGTCACAGCCAGCAAGACCAACACGCGTAAACAGAAAGGCGGTCTTGGCCTCTGGCGTGGCCAGACGCAGATCAGAGGCCATGGCAATGATGGCCCCCGCCCCCACGCACACGCCATCAACGGCAGAGATGATCGGCTTTCCGCAATTGATCATGGATTTTACCAAATCACCGGTCATGCGGGTGAAGTTGAGCAGGCTTTTCATGTCGAGTCCGATCAATGGACCGATTATATCATGCACATCGCCGCCCGAGCAGAAATTGCCGCCACTGGATGCAAAAACAACCACGTCCACATCATCGGCATAAACAAGCGCACGAAATGTATCGCGCAGCTCGGCATAGCTTTCAAAAGTCAGCGGGTTCTTGCGCTCTGGGCGATTGAGCCGGACGGTGGCAATGCGGCCTTTTACACTCCACAGAAAATGCACGGGCTTGAGACCTGCGAGCTTGCTCATTTTGATTTTCCTTTGGGCATACGCATCAGTAACTCTGCCATGCCCTCCAACTCCTCTTTCGTGACGCTTCCGAAAAGATTGTTCACTTCGCGCTCATGGTCAACGGCCAGTCGCTCAAACAGCTTCAGACCTTTTGCTGTAAAAGCAACAAAGACCGTGCGACGATCGGTTTCGGATGCTGTGCGCTTGACCAGCCCTTCGCGCTCAAGTCGATCAACGACAGTAGTGGCATTGCCATTCGACACCAGCAACATGCGGCTCAACTCCGACATGGTAAGGCCCTCGCGCTTCCGGTAGAGGGCGGCCATCACGTCAAAGCGCGGCAATGTGGTTTGATGGTTCACGCGCAAGAATTCGCGCAAATGATTTTCTGCAGCGCGGGTGACACCAAGCAGCCTGATCCACATTTTCAGGCGGCGCTTGGAGAGGGGGTCAATGTCTGGGGCGTTCAAGTGTCAAACTCCGGAATCGCAATGGTTTGGCCATTTATACTTTCTGAACCGTCTTCGCAAAGGCGCAAGGCTATGGCTGTCACCTCTTTTGGTTCGATGAGGCGGCCATTGGCGTTCTGTGACGCAAGGGCTTTCAGCGCTTCTTCTCTTGAGCGTCCGGTTTTCCGGACGATGGCTTCAGCGGATCGACCCGTCATTTCCGTATTGAGAAAGCCCGGGCAAATGGCATTTACCGTAATTGGCTTTTTGGCTACCTCCAAAGCGACAGATTTAACAAGGCCAATCACGCCATGTTTGGCCGCTGCATACGGGGCGACGTACGAAAACCCTTTAAGGCCCGCAGTGGAAGCAATGGCGATAAGGCGGCCCCAGCCTGGCATTTGGTTCAGGCCCTCACGAAAGGTGAGGAAGACGCCTGTCAGATTTACCGCCAGCATGGCATTCCATTGATCGAGCGTTGTGCGCGTGAAAGGCGCACTATCGGCAGCGCCAGCATTGGCGATGATAATGTCACAAGGGCCTGCAGCAGCGAACATGGCTTTGACGCTGTCTTCGCTTGTTACATCGGCGGCTACGGCCCTGATGTTTTGGTGCTTCGCTGCAACAGCATTTAGTGGTTCGGTCCGCCGTCCAGAGATGATGACTTCGGCTCCACGCTGCGCAAAGCCAAGCGCGAGATCAGCACCAAGCCCTGTGCCACCACCAGTGATCAATACCCGTCTGCTGTTCAATGTTTGATTTTGCGTCATGCGCGCAGTGTTTCCTGTGCTTTCTGGGCCAGCCTGCGCGCTTGGTCACGGCCTGCCAGATAGGGCAATGGCCAATGGGTTGCGTCATCGCCTTGGGCGGCTGCAGCATGCAGTGTCCAATAAGGATCAGTCAAATGAGGTCTTGCCAAGCACACCAGATCAGCGCGACCTGCCATAAGGATCGAGTTCACATGGTCGGTTTCATAAATATTGCCGACAGCCATGGTCGCAAGACCTGCTTGGTTGCGGATGCGGTCTGCAAATGGGGTTTGGAACATGCGGCCATAGACGGGCTTGGCCTCATTTGACGTTTGGCCAGCCGAGACGTCGATGATGTCGGCGCCAGCTTCGGCAAACATGCGCGCAATTAAAACTGCTTCTTCTGGTGTAACACCATTGTGGCCAACCCAGTCATTGGCGGATATGCGCACAGACATGGGCCGCTCAGTGCCCCATGCATCTCGCATCGCACCGAACACTTCCAGCGGATAGCGCATGCGGTTTTCCAAACTGCCACCATATTCGTCGCTGCGAATGTTTGAGATGGGTGAGATGAAGGATGAAATCAAATAGCCATGTGCTGCATGAAGTTCGACCATATCAAAACCGCAACGCGATGCCATTTCGGTAGCGCTCACAAATTGCGCCTTCACGAGGTTCATGTCGTTGTGGTCCATAGCTTTGGGCATTTGATTGTTGAATGACCATGGAATTGCGGAGGCCGACATGACTGGCCAATTGCCTTGTGCCAGCGGGGTATCGCCCTCCTCCCAACCCAATTGCGTGGAACCCTTGCGGCCCGAGTGGCCGATCTGGCAAGATATCTTGGCTTCGGTTTCACTGTGAACAAAATCAACAAGGCGCCTCCAACCCGTTTCGTGCGCAGGTGCATAAAGACCCGGGCAACCTGGAGTGATGCGGCCCTCGGGGGAAACGCATGTCATCTCGGTACCGACAAGGCCAGCACCACCCTTGGCGCGCTCAGCATAATGGATGAAATGCCAATCACCCGGTACACCATCAACGGCCTTGTATTGGGCCATGGGTGAAACCACGACGCGGTTGATCAATGACATATTGCGCAGTTTGAAGGGCGCGAACATCGGCGCGCGGCCGGCTGTGCCGCCTGCCTGTTTCTGGAACCAGTCTTCCGTTTGCCGAAGCCATTTGGCATCACGCTGGCGCAAGTTTTCATGGCTGATGCGCTGGCTTCTTGTGAGCAGCGAATAGGCAAATTGTTCGGGCGGCATGTCGAGATAACGCTCGACCTGTTCAAACCATTCGAGCGAGTTGCGCGCGGCTGATTGCATGCGCAGCACTTCCACGCGGCGCTCGTCTTGATAACGCTGGAAGGCTTGTTCCATTGTGGGTTCGGAATGCAGGTAATCAGCCAAGGCGATAGCGGAATCAAATGACAGCCTTGAACCTGAGCCGATTGAAAAATGGGCGGTGGCGGCAGAGTCTCCCATAAGCACTACGTTCTTGTGATACCAGTGCTCACAAATAACCCGCGGAAACTGCATCCACACAGCCGAGCCGCGCAGGTGAGCAGCATTGGACATGAGGTTATGGCCGCCCAAATGTTTGGCAAAAATGCGTTCGCAAGTCGCCACAGTTTCTTCCTTCGACATATCTTGGAAGCCCCAGCGATCCCAGGTTTCGGGCAGGCATTCAACGATAAAGGTCGCCGTGTCGGCATCGAATTGATAGATATGGGCCCAGACCCAGCCATGTTCGGTCTTCTCGAAAATGAAAGTGAAGGCATCATTGAATTTCTGGTGTGTGCCAAGCCATACGAATTTGCAGCGACGGATATCAATATCGGGTTTGAAAGTTTCGGCATATTCTTTGCGCACTATGGAATTAATGCCGTCGCTGGCCACCACAAGGTCGTAGTCTTTGCGATAATCTTCGGCGGACTTGAACTCGGTTTCGAAGCGCAATTCCACGCCCAGTTCGCGCGCGCGTTCTTGCAGCAGAATGAGCATGGTCTTTCGGCCGATGCCAGCAAAGCCATGGCCGCCGGAAACCGTGCGATGGCCGTTATGGACAACGGCAATATCGTCCCAATAGGCAAAATTGGCCCTGATCGCATTGGTGCTTTTGGGGTCGTTCTTTTGCATGCGGCTCAAAGCTTCATCCGACAGCACCACGCCCCAGCCAAACGTGTCATTGGCGCGGTTGCGCTCCAAAACAGTGACCTGATGGCTGGCATCACGAAGCTTCATGGAAATAGCGAAATAGAGCCCAGCCGGGCCGCCTCCGAGACACATAATCTTCATGGCATAATTTCCTTTAGGTGCTCATCGGCCAAGAGTGCCACTGACCATAAAGTATTTCAAGCTTAAAATTTCTAGCTTGAAATTTTTATGGGTTAGAGCATCATGCAGATCATGGATGAACTGATCATGGAGCCGCGCGAAGGATGGGTACGCCTGACCCTGAACCGCCCTTCTGTGCGCAATGCGCTGAATACTGCACTTCTTGCCATTTTGGCTGATCGGCTTGATGGCCTGGCCGCTGATCCTGAATGTCGGGCTGTACTGATGTGTGGCGCCGGCGGGAACTTTGCGGCAGGGGCCGATATTGGTGAAATCGAAAACAAGACCAGTGCTGAAGGGGCTGTTGACCCTCGCAAGGCTCTTTGGTCGCGAATTAGGGCCTTTCCCAAACCTTTGGTGGCAGCGGTGGACGGGTTTTGCCTCGGCGGCGGTTTTGAGCTGGCCTTGATGGCTGATTTTATTGTGATCGGTGGTGATGCAAAGCTGGGTCTGCCAGAAACCAATCTGGGCCTGATCCCAGGTGCGGGCGGCGGCCAACGCTTGATGGCTCTTGTTGGCCGCGCACGCACGATGCGCATGGTGCTGACGGGCGAGATTATTGACGCAGAAACCGCAGAAGCATGGGGCATTGCGGCTTGGCGGATGGAGGGTTCGGCGCTGCCTGAAGCCGAGGCTTTATGTGCCAGACTGGCGCGCCGCGCGCCGCTGGCTCTGGTGGCAGCTAAGAAGGCTATTATCGCCGGCGAAGAATCTGCCCTTGCTTTTGCTGGTGAGCGAAAGGCTTTCGAAGCTTTGCTCGACAGTGCTGATAAGGATGAAGGCATTGCCGCTTTCAAGGCCAGGCGCAAGCCGGAGTTCAAGGGGCAATGATGGATCCTCCCATGATTGGCGTTGTTGGTCTTGGCACGATGGGGCTTGGAATTGCGCAGGTTTATGCACAAGCTGGGTTCGTGGTGTTGGCCACAGATGCGCAAGCGGTGGCGCGGGCTGCGGCAAAGACGAGATTATCAGACACGCTGGCCGAACGTGTAGCGGCGGGCAAGCTTTCAGCAGATGCGCGCGAAGCTACGATGGCAAAACTCACCATCGTTGACGACTTAGAAGCCATGGCCCCTGCTGGATTGGTGATTGAAGCGATTGTCGAAACCTTGGAAGCCAAGCGGACTTTGTTTGCCGCGCTTGAAAAAATCGTAAGCCCCGATGCGGTGTTGGCCAGTAACACTTCCTCTCTTTCCATTGCTGCAATAGCTGAAGGTCTTTCAGTTCCACCGCGTGTGTTGGGCTTGCATTTTTTCAATCCGGCCCCGGTCATGAAACTCGTTGAACTGGTGGCCCATGCGGGCACAGGCAGCAGCAGTTTGGCGCGGACACGCAGTGTAACTGAAGCAGCGGGCAGAACGGTAATTGTTTGTGGTGACCGGCCTGGCTTCATCGTCAATCGCTGTGCGCGGCCATTTTATGGCGAGGCCTTGGCGATGCTTGAAGAAGGGCGCAAGCCTGCGGATGTCGATGCAGCCATGGTGGCGGCAGGTTATCGCCTGGGGCCGTTTGGGTTGATCGATTTGGTTGGAGCCGATATCAATCTGGCAGCAACGCGCGAGCTTTGCGCGGCGATGGGTGGGCATCCGCGTTATCATGTGTTTGATGCGCTCGTGGCGCAAGTTGAAAAAGGCGAGCTCGGGCGCAAGACTGGTAAAGGTTTTGTGTTTCCGGCAGCGGCAGTTCAAGCGCCTTCTGACGCGCAGGCGATTGCCCTCCGCATTGAGGCGACGTTGGCCAATGAAGCAGCCAGTCTTTTGGCTGAGGGCAGTGTTGATGAGGCGGGGATCGACACGGCGTTAAAGCTGGGATTGAATTTTCCGCGTGGGCCGTTTCAATCGCTGCGCGCCCATGGTCTTGGGCTAATCAAAACCACGCTGGCCGAACTCGAAGACAAAGCACCGCCACATCTTAAAGGGCGCTATATTCTTTCCCCAGAATTGGAGGCCATGGCATGACCGATGTATTTATCTGCCGAAGCAAGCGTACAGCAATTGGCAGCCACGCAGGCGCTCTTGCCATGGTGCGGCCCGATGATATGGCAGCGCTGGTTATCGATGCGGTTCTGGAAGGTCTCGATCTTCCCATTGACGAGGTGTTTTTCGGTTGTGCCAATCAGGCGGGCGAGGATAATCGCAATGTGGCGCGCATGGCGGTACTGTTGTCACGGCTGGATGAAAATGTTCCAGCGCTGACAGTGAACCGGCTTTGCGCCAGTGGGCTTGATGCGGTGATAATTGGTGCACGCGCTATTGCCAGTGGCGCTGCAGAAGTGGTCGTGGCAGGCGGAGTTGAAAGCATGAGTCGCGCGCCGTTTGTGATGCCAAAGGCCGAGAGCGCCTTTTCGCGCAAAGCCGAAATTCATGACACCACGATTGGCTGGCGCTTTGCTCATGCGCGAATTGCTGCCACCTATGGCATTGAATCGATGCCGGAGACGGCTGAGAATGTGGCGCTTGAATTTTCGATCTCGCGGGTTGATCAGGATGAATACGCTCTGCGCAGCCAGCAGCGTTATGATGCCAGCTGGCATGAGCTTGATATTGTGCCAGTAACGATCCCTGCCCGCAAAGGGGAACCGGTGATCGTCAAGACGGATGAACATCCCCGCAGCACATCGCTTGCGAAACTGAACGCATTGCCAACGCCCTTCCGCAAAGGTGGCTCAGTGACGGCGGGTAATGCTTCGGGTGTAAATGATGGGGCCGCTGCTGTGCTTCTGGCCTCGGCGGCTGCGGTGAAGCGTTATGGTTTAACTCCGCTGGCCCGCATGGGGGCCTCCGCAAGTGCCGGTGTTGCTCCACGTTTGATGGGCATTGGCCCAATTGCAGCGGTTGGAAAACTCGGCAAACTTGCGGGGCTTATGCCCAAAGACTTTGACGTGATTGAACTTAATGAGGCTTTTGCAGCGCAAGTGTTGGCCTGCACCCGGGCTTGGGGTTTGGCGGATGATTCGGCCCATGTGAACGCCAAGGGCGGTGGCATTAGCTTAGGCCATCCGCTTGGCATGTCAGGTGCGCGGATTGCTGGTGCAGCGGCACGCAGACTTCATGAAACAGATGGCCGGAATGCCTTGGTGACCATGTGCGTGGGCGTTGGCCAGGGCGTGGCCTTGGCGCTGCACAGGCCTTAAGCCTGCAACCAGTTCTCGTCAGGTTCCGGCAGGGGAATAGCGGCAATGAGAGCTTTGGTGAAATCGCTTTTGGGCGCGCGGAATGTTTCAGCGGTTTCGCCTGCTTCTACCACTTCACCAGAGCGCATGATGATGATGCGATCACAAATATGACGCACCACGGATAGGTCATGACTGATAAAGGCCAGCGACAAACCAAACTCGGAGCGAAGGCCCTTGAGCAAATCCAGAACCTGAGCCTGCGTTGAAACATCAAGGCCCGAGACAATTTCGTCGGCCACCACAAAATCTGGTTTCAGCGCAATGGCGCGGGCTATACCCACACGTTGGCGCTGTCCACCGGAAAGCTGATGTGGATAACGTTGCAATGCCGAGCTGGGCAGGCCAACGCGATCCAAAATAGACGCGAGTGTCTTTTCCCCAGCTTCAAGTCCATGAAGCTGCATGGCACCCTTTAGTATTCTACCGACAGTGTGGCGCGGGTTGAGCGAGGATTGAGGATCCTGAAATATCATCTGCATCCGGCGGCGCAGGGGCTTCATTTGGGCATGCGGCAGATGGGTGATGTCTGTGCCGTCAAAACTCAGGTGGCCTTCAGTCGGTTCATAGAGCCTGAGAAGCGTGCGGCCCAGCGAGGTTTTGCCTGATCCTGATTCTCCGACTATCCCTACCGTCTCGCCCCGCGCCACGCTGATTGAAACATTTTTGAGAATGCGCAATGTCCGGCGCTTGCCGAACAACACATGATGGCCCATGTCGGGCACGTCGAGGCACAGGTTTTTGGCTTCAATCAACATCAGGCCGAAATCTCCCGCTTCAATTGTGCGATCAAAGATTCTGGCACCGGTTTCAAACTTTGCTCTGGGCGATCATAGCGCGGGTTGGCCGCGAGCAGGGCCTTGGTATAGGCGTGGACGGGATTGCGCAGAACATCAGCAGTGTTGCCCTGCTCCATGACTTTGCCACCATAGAGCACCGTCATGCGATCACAGATTTGTGCGACCACGCCTAGGTCATGGGTGACGAAGAGAAGTGTCGTTCCATGATTGCGCTGCAGCTGTCGTATGAGGCGCAGCACTTGTTTTTGCACCGTCACATCAAGTGCTGTTGTCGGCTCATCGGCGATGATCACTTGCGGGTTAAGCGAAAAGGCTTGGGCGATCAACACACGCTGGCGCATGCCGCCTGAAAGTTCATGCGGATAGCTTTTTAGAACGCGTTGTGGATCACGGATGTGAACATCGTTCAAAAGGTCCAATGCCCGATCAAAGGCGGCGGCGCGGGTAAGCCCCGCCCGCAGGCGAAGACCATCTGTCAATTGGTCACCAATGCGGCGCGAGGGATTGAGGGAGGTCAGCGGGTCTTGCGGGATCAAGGCAATGCGAACGCCCAGCAATTCGCGCCTGCGCGCCGGGGTAAGGCTGAGGAGGTTTTCATCCTCAAACAGAATTTCGCCATTGGTGATTTGAATGGCATCAGGCAGAATGCCGAGAACCGCTTTGGCGATGGTTGACTTTCCCGCACCACTTTCGCCGACCAGTGCCATGGCTTCGCCTGTATTCACGGTGAGTGAAACATCGCGCAAGATCGGGCCGATGCCGGAAGAGGCCGAGAGGTGGCGGATGTTAATGACCGGGCTCATCGTTTCAACACAGGATCGAGCCATTGGCGCAACCCATCTCCCAACTGATTGAAGGCCAGCACAGTGAGGAACAAAGCTCCAAGCGGAAAAACCAAAACCCACCACGCTTGATAGATGATCTGCCGTCCCTCGGCGATCATGCCGCCCCAGGTCGGCGTGTCAGTCGAAACAGAGAGGCCAACGTAAGACAAGATTGCCTCAACAATTACGGCAATGCCCATTTCAAGTGACAAGAGTACCAATACGACAGGCAAGACATTCGGCAAGATTTCGCGGAACAGAATGGCGCCGCGGCCCATGCCGATGGCCGTTGCGGCTTCGACATATTCGAGCTTGGCCTGTTGTTGAGCCTCAGCGCGGACAACGCGGGCAAAGCGGGTCCAGTCAATCACTACAATAGCAACGATGACCGAGTGAAGGCCTGAGCCCAGTACTGCTACGAGCAGAATGGACAGCAACACCGGCGGAAATGCCATCCAGATATCAATCAGGCGTGAAATAACCACCTCCCACCAGCCGCCTAAATAACCGGCCAGCAGACCCAGCATTGTTCCGAGCAGGCCTGCCAAAATACTGGCCACGAAGGCCACCGTCAGCGCGATGCGACTTGCATAAATCAGGCGGGACAGCACATCGCGGCCGAGGCTATCGGTTCCAAGATAATGGCCGGGCTCCTGCATCGGTGGGGCCGTTGCTGTCAGCAGGTCTTGTTCCAGGGGATTGAAGGGGGCCAGCCAATAGGCAAAAAATGCAGCAATAAGCAAAACCAAGATGAAGCCGCCACCGAGTGTTATGCGCAAATCCCTAAGCATGGCGCAGCCTCGGGTTCAGCCATGCTGTCATGGTATCAACAATCATGTTCACCAGAATAAAAAGTGCGCCAAAGGTGAGAACCAAGCCTTGGATCAATGGCAGATCACGGTTGATTACTGCGTCGATGGCAAGGTTGCCAATGCCGGGATAAGAGAAGATGCGCTCGGTTATGACTGTGCCACCAATCAGGAATGTGAACTGCACTCCGGTCAGCGCCAAGGCAGGCATGGCGGCATTGCGCAAGGCTTCCTGCAACAGAATACGCAAGTTCGAAAGACCCTTGATGCGCGCCAGCACAATATAGTCCTGTACCATCACATCCATCATCGCATTTTTGAGAACCCGGCCGATCACGGCTGCAAGCGGAAACGACATGGTAAGGGCTGGCAACATCATGTGCTTCAACACATCCCAGACAAATCCGAAATGGCCGCGCAGCAGGCCTTCGACAATGTAAAATTGGGTATAGAGTTCAGCGTCGATCGAGGGATCGCTGCGCCCCGATATCGGCAGAATTGGCAGAACCACACCAAGCACCAGTACAAAGGTGAGGCCCCAGATAAAATCTGGCACCGCCAGCATCAGGCCGTTGAAGTTGTCAATGAATTTTTCCAGTGCTGTACCGCGCCAGGCAGTTGAAACAAGAGCGATACATGTGCCCCAGACAACAGCAAGGCAGAGTGCGAAAATCGCCAGTTCAAGTGTTGCCGGCAAGCGCTGGAGAATGACGGTCAGGACATTTTGCTTCAAAGAAATCGACGTGCCAAAATTGCCCAGCAGCACCTGGCCGAACCATACCAGGAACTGCTGGTAGATTGGCAGATCAAGCCCATAATGGGCGCGAAGGGCTGCAATGTCTGCGACCGTGGCACCGGGCGAAATCATCATGGCAATGGGATCGCCCGGCACCACGCGCACCAGCACAAACACAATCACCATCACACCCAAAAGGGTGATGATGGCGGAAACGGCGCGCGAGATGATCAGTTTAATCGACATGATAAGTTAGCCTCTCCGACAGGGCCGGAGAGGCTTTTCCTTGCATAGTGTATAAGTTAGGCCTTCGACATTTCGAAGGGTTCAGGCGAGCCTGCAATGTTTGGCACGACCTTGATCGATTTCTTAAACAGGATCGGCTGTTGGTATTGCACCAACGGAATAACATAGCCCTGTTCAGCAATATATTTATCAACGGCTTTCCAGCCAGCGATGCGTTTAGCCTCGTCAGCTTCGCCCCACAACGGGCCGATCTTGTCATCCAGATCCTTGGCTTTCCAGGCGGAATGCGGACTTGGGCCGAACATGGCAAAGCCTGTGGAAGTTGTTGGATCACCGATGGCGTTGCCCCAGTTATAGAAGGCGGCTGGAGCAAGCTTGTGAGCAAAGCGCAGCTCATAATGTTTGGCCACTTCGTAAACTTCGATTTCAGCTTCAATGCCCACCTTGCGCCACATTCCTACAATGGCCTGCACCATTTCATAATCCTTGGGCTTCAAACCACGTGTGGTTTGGATTTTGAACTTGGCTGGCTTTTCAGTGCTAAAACCAGAAGCCTTGAGCAGCTCCTTCGCCTTAGCTGGATCATGTGGCACTTTGATTGATGCGTCGAAGGCGGCATATTGTGGCGCTTCGAGGGTATCGATTGGCGTTGCATAGCCCTTCAAAAGCTTACTGACGATAGCTTTCTTATCGATGGCATAATGGGCGGCGAGACGCACATTCTTGTCATCCATAATTGTGCCATTGGTCAGGAAGATCATGCCGATGTCAGACACTGGTGTAACCGCGCTGCCAAGACCTTTCTTGGTTTTCAGGCGATCAAATTCTTCGAATGGAACATCGACCGTGACATCTGATGAACCCGATTCGATTTCGGCCACGCGGCTTGTGGCATCTGGCACGAATTTGAATATGACGGTGTTGAAGGCTGGCTTTCCGCCCCAATAATTTGGATTGGCCTTGAGGCGCACAAAGGCGTTGCGTTCAAACTGATCGACCATATAGGGGCCGGTGCCGATGGGTTTGGCTTCAAAGCCTTCAGCTTTGACTTTTTCATAATAGGCCTTTGGCATTACATAACCAGTGAGGAAAGCCATCCATTTGAATAGGGTTGGCTCAAAAGAAACAACATCAGCGGTGATCTTGTTGCCGTCCACCTTGAAATTGTTGATTTTGCTCCAGATGAAGGAAATTGGATTGCCACCATCCTTGGCACCAGCGCGCGTCAATGACCAAACTATGTCGTCAGGTGTCAAGGCCGAACCATCATGCCATTTCACGCCATCGCGCACGGTCATGTGGACTTGCTTCTTGTCGTCGCTCCAACCCCATTCAGTCAGCAGGCCTGGCTGGAATTCGAGATTTGGCTTTTGGCCGATAAATTGATCAAAGACTGAACGATAGATCGCTTGAATAGTTGGATTCACCGACGATAAGCCGGTCGTTGGATCCCATGATGGCAGATTAACGTTGAAAGCGATTGTTACGGTGTCGCCTTCTGCCATTGCTGAGCTGATGGTCAGCCCGTTGCCCAAGAACAGGCCAGCGGAAGCTAGCTTCATGATCTGGCGCCTTGAAAGATTGGTCATTTGTTTCTCCCTGATTGCCTGCGCTTGGCTCGCGCCGGATTGTTTCACATATCAAACACATTTTGAGAAACATTCAAGTGCATTTTTTTTGATTTCGTCTGAATATGACGTTGCCCTTACCGAATTTCGTGCGGCACTGCACCATAAGACGGATATTACTTGATCAAATGCATAGAATGAGCAAGAGTTTGGTTGGTTTCATTTGCTGTCATTGACGATGGTACAAGACTATTATATGATTTTGCATGTAATTATGAGCACAAGGTAAGACCCATGGCAGAACGTTCATTCGCGAGAGAAGTGGAAGATTTGAGGCTTGGCGATGGCGATGAATTTCGCGGTGAGGGTATTCTGGCAATTACCAAGGCGCTGCTGCAATCAGGCGTGAGTTATGTTGGAGGCTATCAGGGTTCTCCCATCTCACATTTGATGGATGTGCTGGCTGATGCTTCTGATTATATGGCAGAACTTGGTGTGCATTTTGAAACATCTGCTTCGGAAGCCACAGCGGCGGCAATGCTATCAGCATCCGTCATGTATCCCATCAGAGGTGCTGTCACATGGAAATCAACGGCGGGCACCAATGTAGCCAGTGATGCGTTATCGAACCTCTCATCGGGCGGCGTGAATGGCGGGGCGGTCATCATTATCGGTGAGGACTATGGCGAAGGTTCCTCAATTATGCAGGAACGCAGCCATGCCTTTGCGATGAAGTCACAAATCTGGCTGGCTGATCCGCGGCCTGAACTTCCGACCATGGTGCGCATGGTGGAAAAATCTTTCGAGCTGTCAGAAGCTTCAAACACGCCAGTGATGGTTGAAGTGCGCATTCGGGCCTGCCATGTGCATGGGCGTTTCAAAACCAAAGACAATGTGAAGCCGCCCTACACGTTGAAGCAGGCTTTGGAAAACCCGGTGCGCGACATCAATCGCATCGTGTTGCCACCCGCCTCCTTTGTGCATGAGAAGCTGAAAATCGAAAAGCGCTGGCCAGCGGCGGTTGAATTTATCAAGGCCAATAGACTGAATGAATTTTTCGGACCAGATACAGGCGATGTCGGCATTATCATGCAAGGCGGCATGTATAATGGCGTAATCCGTGGGCTGCAGCAGCTTGGCCTTTCAGATGCTTATGGCAAAAGCAAGGTTCCGCTTTATGTGATGAACTTCACCTATCCGATGATCGACGATGAAATCATCACATTCTGCCAAGGCAAAAAGGCGATCGTGATTGTCGAAGAGGGCCAGCCTGAATTTCTCGAGCAAGCGATCAACACATTACTGCGGCGGCGCGATATTCAAACCCGCATCAGCGGCAAGGATGTGTTTCCGCTGGCTGGTGAATATACAGCACAAGTATTGCAGAAGGGTTTGCTTGATTTCATTGCAAAACATGCCCCCCGCCTATTGGGCAATCGCCCGCCTTTGCCCGATGCTTCTGCTGTTCTGAACTCTGCTGAAGTGAAAGCCTTGGCCACCCAAGTTCCGCCGCGGCCACCCGGCTTCTGCACCGGCTGCCCGGAACGTCCAATTTTTGCCGCGATGAAATTGGTCGAGAAGGAATTGGGCGAGCATCACATCTCGGCTGATATTGGCTGCCATTTATTTTCCATTTTGCCGCCCTTCAATATTGGGGCCACCACAATGGGCTATGGCTTAGGGCCCGCTGCTGCATCAGCTTTCAATGTGAAAGCCGATAAGAAGGTGATCTCGGTCATGGGCGATGGTGGGTTTTGGCACAATGGCCTTGCCTCATCCGTTGGCAACGCCGTGTTCAACAAGCATGATGGCGTGATGTTGATTGTGGATAATTATTATTCAGCGGCAACAGGTGGCCAAGACATCATGTCATCGCGTGCCTTTAACAAGAAACGCCAAACCAATAATGCCATTACCGATGCCGTAAAAGGCATTGGCGCAAAATGGGTGCGCCAGATTGACCGCACCTATGATGTAGCCAAAATGCGCGACACATTGCGCGAAGCACTGACATCTAAAGTGCCTGGCCCCAAGATCATCGTGGCTTCATCCGAATGCATGCTCAATAAGCAACGCCGGGTAAAGCCGCTTATGGACAAGGCCGAGAAGAATGGTGAGCGCGTGGTGAAGCAGCGCTTTGGTGTGGATGAAGACATTTGCACGGGCGATCATGCCTGCATCAGGCTTTCCGGTTGCCCTTCACTTTCAGTGAAGAACACCAATGATCCATTGCGCGATGATCCGGTGGCCAGCATTGATAATTCTTGCGTGGCTTGCGGCAATTGCGGCGATGTGGCTGATGCCGCCATATTATGCCCATCCTTCTACCGCGCCGATATTATTCGCAATGCGAGTGGTTGGGAGCGCTTGAAGATGAATGTGCGGCGTTCGGTCATCTCATTCTTGCAAAGGCGACGTGAGAGCGGCCGTGTGATGTTTAACCGAGTGAGTGCATGACTTTGGTTGCCGAACCCAGTCTGGAAAAACCGCTCACCGTTGCCATTCTCGCCATGGGCGGCCAGGGCGGTGGAGTGTTGGCCGATTGGATTGTCGCGGTCGCCGAGTCCAATGGCTGGTATGCCCAGTCGACCTCGGTTCCCGGCGTCGCACAACGTACGGGCGCCACGCTTTACTACATTGAAATGCTGCCTCCGCGTGGCGCCATGGCACCGGTTTTGGCCCTCATGCCAACGCCAGGCGATGTCGATGTGGTGATCGCTTCGGAACTCATGGAAGCGGGCCGCTCGATTTTGCGCGGGCTTGCAACACCTGATCGCACTGTGTTGATCACTTCTACTCACCGCGCTTACGCTATTTCCGAAAAAGAAAAACCAGGTGAAGGCATTGGCGATCCGCGCTCTGTGAATGCGGCGGCAGGCATTGCTGCAAAGCGCGTTATCTCTTTTGATATGGATGACGTGGCGCACCAGAATGGTACGGTGGTTTCATCGCCCATTCTCGGGGCTCTTGCGGGTGCGGGCGTTTTGCCGTTCTCGCGCGATAGTTTTGAAGCTGTGATCAGTGTCGGTGGCAGAGGTGTTGCGGCATCGCTCAAAGGTTTTGGCGCGGGTTTCGATTTAGCTGCGGCCAATGAATTACCAGCGGCCCGCATTGCGCCCGAAAAGGTTTTTGAAGCCGTGCCGCAAAGCCTGGGCCATGCCAAGCTTGATATGCTGTTGCCGCGATTCAGGGCTTTGCCGGATAGCGTGCAGAGCATGGCGCTGGCCGGGTTTAAGCGCGTGGTTGATTTTCAGGATGTGGCTTATGGCAGCACTTATCTTGATCGGCTGGAAACGCTGTACATGGCTGATGTTCAGGCCGGCGGTGCGGCCAAGGCCTTTGCTTTTACAGCAGCAACTGCAAAATATCTGGCCAATGCGATGTCTTATGATGATGTGATTGGTGTCGCTGATCTTAAAACCCGTTCCAGCCGCTTTGCGCGCATTGCCAGAGAGATGCAGGTTCGAAACAATGAGCCGATTTACTTCACTGAGTTCATGCATCCGCGCGCGGAGGAATTGGTGAGTATGTTGCCGGCAAAATTGGGCGTTTGGGTTTCTGTCAGACCCAGCTTAATGGCTTGGCTGGACCGACGCATCAACAAGGGCCGCAATGTTGAGACGGCGAAGCTCTCAGGCTTCTTGCAGCTCTATGCAATTTCTTCCTTGCGGCGATTTCGGCGCGGTCTATTGCGCCATAAACGCGAGATGGAGCATGTCGAAATTTGGCTGGCCTTGGCCTTGCGACACTTGCCACAGAATTATGGTTTGGCGCGTGGCATTGTTTCAACCAGGCGGTTGATCAAGGGCTATTCCGACACCCATGCACGCGGACTTTCAAAATATGACCGTGTGCTATCTGCGGTTCCCGTGTTGGCAAACAGAGATGATGCCGATATCTGGATGGATCGATTGATTTCAATTGCGTTGAAAGATGAAAATGGCACAGCGCTTGACGGGGCGATCTTGACGCTAAAGTCACTTTGATGGATCAGAGTTGTCCAATCTGATATTGCGTAAGACCTTCTGCATTGTCGCCACAAACCGGGTGAATTCATCCTCGCCAATGTCGCGGAACATCTGCTCGTAATGATTGAACATGATGGGCCAGAATTCGGCAAACGCGTTGCGGCCTTCGGGTGTCAGCTGCACTTCGCGCACGCGCATGTCATTGGCCCGCAAAGCGCGTTTTACAAAGCCACGCGTTTCAAGATTATCAAGTGTGCGGCTCATGGTGGATTGTTCCGTCACAGTCAGAACTGAAAGCTCGTTGATGTTGAGGCCTGAGTTGATGCTCAGCACGGCCAGCACGCGCATTTGCGGCGTGGTGAGATTGAACTTGCGCAGCTCGGCCGCGAGGTCGGCGTTCCAGGTGGCTGCGATGCGATTCATCAAATAGGGCACGAAAAAATTGAGGCCGATTTCTGCAAGTGACGGCATAGAGGTATCGGCTGCGGCCTCACGGTGAAGCACGCCTTGCAGGAAGTCCATTTTTCCAACCACTATGTGAGTGCCTCCGCAAGCAAGAAACCAGAACCGCCGCCCAGACCTGCACCGGGATGGGTTGAAGCACCGATGTGATATAATCGCTTCACGGATGTTTCGTGATTGGTTGTGCCCCGCAAGGGTCGCCAGAGGAAGAACTGGTCGATCGAGCAGGCACCGCCATAGGGATCGCCGCCGACGAGATTGATATTCATGGCCTCAAGATCAGCTGGTGAATAGCAGCGGCGCTTGATGATGGAGGCTTTGAATCCCGTGATGTGTTTGGCAAGGATGGCTTCGACACGGTCAGCATAGACTTCACGCAACGCTTCGGTCCACTGGCCATCCTTCGGCACCTTGATCTCGCCTGCAGCATCGCCTTTCACATGGCGCGGCGCTTCGGGGAGTTGCAGCCACAATATGGCCTTGCCCTCAGGTGCGCGCGAAGGGTCAAAAGCCGTGGGCTGGCCTAAGCAAATGGTGGGCTCCACGGGCAGCATGCCACGCTCGGCTTCGTTGACGGCTTTTGAAACACCATCAAGGCCCGAGGTGAAATGGAGCAGCGCAACTTTGGCCAGGTCAGGCGATTTCCACTTGGGCGGTGCTTTCAAAGCATAATGGATTTGCATATTGCCTTTGCCATGGACAAAGCCTTTGGCCTGCGTCCGCAATGCTTCTGAAGGCTGATGATTTTTCAACAGGCGGCCATAAAGTTGCGAAGGTGTCATGGAGCAAATCACACCTTGCGCAGCAGAGATTTTTTCACCTGAGGCCAGCATCACACCTGTGGCGCGGCCTGCATCATCAACAACCACTTCACTCACGTCAGCACCGGTTCTGATCTCGCCGCCATGATCGTGGATCAATTGCTCGAAGGCTTTCAAAATATTAGCGGCACCGCCCTTGACGATGGGGGCACCAGCGGCTTCCAAAGCGAAGGCAATAACCTTGGCCATTTGGCCTGAGTAAGCAGATTCAGGCCCCAGCCCCGTATGCAACACCCAAGGCGCCATCAAGGCATGGAACAAATCAGACTGATAGTGCGGTTCAAGCCAATGGCGGGCTGGAATGAGGGCTTCGCCAAAAAACGACGAGAGGGCGCGGGGGCCGCGCTTCCACGCCTCGCGCAACACGGTTTTGGCCATGGCCCAAGACCAGAGCCTGCCACCCAGCAACGCAAACAGGAAAGGCGCATTGGCCCCCAGCTTGTCCATATCAGCGGCATATTGCTTGCCGTCACCAGCCGCCAGTTTTTCGAATGCTGTTATATTGGCAGCACGGTCTCGTCCGAGTGTGAGGCTCGAACCATCAGGGCGCAACACACCTGTGGGAATTTCGGGATGAGCGAATTCAAGGCCGCGCTTGGTCAGCTCTGGGGCCAAGGCCGCATAGGCAGGGGAGAGCAGAAACAACACAAAGGTTGTGGCCATCACATCGTGGGTGAAGCCCGGCACCGTGGCCTCTTGCGTGCAGATGCAACCGCCAATCACATCATTGCGCTCAAGCAGCAGAACCTTCTTGCCCTTGAGAGCAAGAAGGGAACCCGCTACCAGCGCATTGACTCCACTACCGACGATCACATAATCGGTCACCGTGGTTATGCCTTATTTTCCAACAAGAGCTAACACCCGCAAGGGGCTTCCCGTGCCGTTCTTGATTTTTAGCGGAGCTGCAATGATCACAGCGCCTTTGGGCGGCAGCTTGTCGAGATTGCACAGGCTGGCAAGGCCATAGCGATTAGCTTTGTGCATGAGGTTATGGGCCGGGAATGGTGGGTCCATACCGCCGGCCGAACCAGCATCGGTTCCTACAGTTTCCGAACCCCAGCCAATAATGCCGCGCTTCAACAGATAATGAATGGTTTCTGCGGTCGGGCCAGGTGAGTGTGGGCCGTTTTCATCGACGTTCAAGAAGGTTTCTTCACTCTCATTGCGCTTATACCAATCGGTGCGCATCACAACCCATGTGCCCTTCTCGATCTTGCCGTGTTGTTCTTCCCAGGCCTTCACATGCTCGACGGTCAACAGAAAATCTGGATTCTTTTTTACTTGCTTGCTGCAATCGATAACATTCACAGGGGCCACGAAATTCTTGGGCGCAATGGTGTCGGTCGAACCATCCTTATAATCCTTGCCGGTGATCCAGTGTTGTGGCGCATCGAAATGCGTTCCCGAATGTTCGCCCAGCTTAAGCCAGTTCCAAGCCCAGTAAGGGCCCTTGTCATCATAGTGAGAAATGGTGTGGATTTCGATTTTCGGCGTGTTCAGTCCGATGGAGGGCGGCAGCTTGATGAGCGGCGTGTCAGGGCCCAGCGTGGCGGTCAAATCGATCACCTTCACTTTGCCGGTCAGCAATGCTTCGGCCATGCTGGTAAGTGAATTCTTTTTTGCCGCGATCTTGCGTACAGGTTTTTTTGCTGCCTTCTTAGCCATGGTTTCCTCGCCTTGTTGTTTTATGCCCAGCTGGTTCGCTGCCTGAGCTTTTGTGAGAGACTATTGCAATCCCATGAATTTTCAAGTTTCAATTTCAACTAAATCCACTGAATTTTGACATGACAGCCGCTATTGCATGATTTTGCAAGGACTGGATCAGACCCCGGCTAACATCTTGCCCAACAAATAACCAGAGCCGGCACCGGTGCCCGCCCCCGGCCAAGTTGCTGCACCGCACATGTACAGCTTGCCGATCGGCATTTTATAACGCGAATAGCCGGCCACGGGGCGGAAAAGGAAATTCTGATCGAGATGATGGCTGCCGGAGAGATTGTCACCGCCAATGAGACAGGGATTTTCGCTTTCCAAATCATCTGGTGAGAAGACAGCGCGACCGATGATTTTGGATCTTGTGCCCGGTGCATAGGTTTCAATGATATCAAGCACACGCTCGGCATAGGTTTCTTTGATTGCGCTCCACTCCAGGCCAGCAATAACATTGGCCGCATCGCCTTTGATGTGCTTTGGCAGAACGCGCACTTGCACCCACAACACATGTTTTCCGGCTGGTGCACGGCTTGGATCAATGGCGGTGGGCTGGCCCACTACCAGTACGGGGGCTTTGGGCAGCAGGCCATCCATGGCTTGGGTGTAGGCCGATGTCATATAATCAAATGAAGGTGCAATATGCACATAGGCGAATTTGCTCAATGCCTCACCCGCCTTCCAATCCAGTGGGCTATTCAGTGCCAGATGCAGCATCATGGTGCCGGGGCCGGGGCGGAAGTTTTTGAATTTTGCATCAAGGCCAACATTGCCGCTGCCACTTGGCAGAAGCCGGTTGAACAAGACCCAAGGCGTGACATTGGCGATGACGGCCTTGCGCGCAGTGATGCGCTGGCCACCAGCTAAAATCACACCATCTGCTTTGCCCTGCCCGCTGATGATTTCCGTCACGGGTGTTGAAAGGTGCAATTCACCGCCCAGCTCTTTAAGATAGGCGGTCATGGCCATGATCATCGTATCGGCACCGCCCTTTCCAATGACCATGCCAAAAGCTTGGTTGGCCATGGATTCAAGGTAAGGAAAAAGAGCCCCGCCCGCGATATCAGGCGCAAAATCAAGATGCATGCCCCAAGCGCCAAGCGTGGCTTTGACTTTTGGGTTTTCGAAACTGGCATCCAACCAAGTGCGCGGCGAAGACAGCAGAAACCGCAGCATATCAAATACCCAAGCCGTGCCCATTTTACGCCACGCCTGCCACACCACCTTTGCAGCCGCCCAAGAGGGCATGGTGTTGCCGAGCAGGCCAAAGATGTGAGGCGCGTCATTACCAAATTGCTGCAACATGCGCTGCCAGCTTTCGGCATCATGCGGGTTGATTGCATGAAGCCGGTCCAATGTCTGCGCAAGCGTTTTTGACACGCCAAACCAGGTTCCGTCATTGAAGACCGAGGCAAAGCAGTCCTCTGCCGGGGCAAAGGCCAGACCATGGCGGCCCAATGCCTCGCCATATTCTTTCAAGAAGGGTGAGCCTGCAAACATGGAAAGATTCATAGCGCAGAGGTCGTGGCGGAAACCTGGCAGAGTCAACGCGCGGGTTTTGATTGCGCCACCTGCTTCAGCATTGTCTTCATAGACGGCCACCCGCCAGCCGCGTTTGGCCAGATGAATGGCAGCGGCCAAACCATTATGTCCGGCACCGACAATTACGGCATCATAGGTTTTTGGCTCTGTCATGGCAAACTCCGGCATGGCGAACTCCTGCCTTTTTGTTCTTTAGCAACGCGGTCATCAGCCGTAAACGTCTATCGCATTTGCATGCATATGCATATTTCAACTTTCTATTTCTGATAAATTCAGACATTTCCTCGCATTACTCTTGTGCAAACAGATTTTTCATATTTAAAATAAATTGCCGATAGGCGCTCATAATAAAACATGGAGGAACGACACAAATGAAACGGACGTTAATTGCATTGCTGGCTTTGACTGGCCTCACCCAAACCGCTCTTGCTGGCATGCCCGGCATGAGAGGCCATGACCACACCGGCTTTACCGTGCCGGATATGAACCAGGCTGTTACCTTCTTTACCGATATCGTTGGCTGCGAGAAGGCCATGTCATTCGGCCCGTTTAAAGATGATAAGGGAACTTTTATGACAGATGCGCTGGGCGTTGATGCCCGCGCCGTAATCGTTGAAATCACCCAAATGCGCTGTGGCGTCGGTTCGAATATCGAACTGTTCAAATACACGGCACCAGATCAAAAAGTGATCATTCAGAAAAACAGCGACATCGGCGCTTACCATATCGCCTTCTATGTCGACGACGTAAAGGCCGTGAAAGTTTTTTTCGACTCAAAAGGTGTAGCGTCTAGAATGGGGCCAATTCCGGTGGATCAGGGCCCTGCCGCCGGTCAGACAATTCTTTATTTTCAAGCTCCTTGGGGCCAACAACTTGAGGCCATCAGCTATCCCAAAGGCATGGCCTATGAAAAAGACAGCAAAGTTATTTTGTGGTCGCCCAAAGACCCTGCAAAATAGTCAGGCTGCGGGCTGGTTCCCGACCCGACCACATGATAGAGATTTCTTCGGGCGGAAAGATATTTTCCGCCCTGGTTTTTATCTTGAGAGAATATTTCATGGCAGTGAGCTTCACGACGGATCGCATGTTGAATTTCGGTGATTGCGATATTTCCGGTACGGCCTATTATCCATCTTATCTCAACATACTCAATGGCGTGATCGAGGAGTTCTGGACCAAGATCGGATTTCCCTGGCATGAAATCATCTGGAAGGAACGCTGGGGCACCCCCACAGTCCACCTCACATGCAATTTCTCAAAGCCATCCTATTTCGGAGATAGGCTGACATTCGGACTGACAGTGACCAAAGTTGGCCGATCATCTGTCACCATCGAGCATACCGTGTATTGTGGCGAAGAAGCGCGCTGGTCTGGGCACTAGGTTTTGGCTGCAAGCTGGCTTGATAAACATACATCCATGCCTTGGCCCGAGGATGTGAAAGCAAAGCTCATGAGTTTTTTGCCGCAATAGGGGACTCAAGTTACCCTGACGGTCTTTGCCAGCACAACCGGGCAAAGGAAAGAAAGTGAAATCGCGAATTTGTCAACACGATAGCGGTCGTGGAATATAGTATCCAAATTTCTTGCAAATTCACGCAGTACGGAAATGCCGTTACTTAAATTCCGCCGCCTGGGATGCAACGCTAAATTTGGATTCAAAATACGGATTGGACTGCAGCAGCTACGGTCCGCCTGATTGCCACCACACCAGCCCTCAAATAATAAGCACAAGCCGAACTGCATCGTGACTGTGGCAGAGAATGAATTGTGGTGATCGCCTGCCACCCATCAACACTATCATTTTGCTCTCGAGTTCCGAGCTGGTCATTAAGTAACGATCCGTCCGGGTTCAAGCCAGGAAAGGGACAGAGGCAATCGCAAAAAAGCTGTAGGTTTATTTGTCGAGTGGCTGGGCCGATTTATCGGAGACACGGCCCTTATGTTTGGCGCGCACAGAGGGAACTATATCGCCAGCGGTATTGCGCCGCAGATCTTGGACGTGGCGCAGTGGCCATGCTTAAGATGCTCAATGAAGACAGACCGAGGCCTTAAGGATCGACCAACTTCACCCCACACCGAAACACCTGTTGGCATTGGTCGAAGCGTACCGCAGAGCCTGATCAGGCTCGGTTAAGATGCGCAAGCAGGCGAAGGAGTGCCGCAACCAGAACATTGACCAGACGCGGCCCCTTGGCAACCGCGATGAATTCATCGTCATCACGCATATCGGATGGCCGGAGCGTGCAGCGCCAATGACCGTTTGGTTCGAACGCCTTTCCATCGAGATGGATCGACCATCCCGGCGCCGCTTGATCCACCAGATGCAACACCTGATCGGTAGACACTATGCTTCTCCTGTCGCCGCCGGGTTGAACCCCGATGCCCTTCAGGAAATCATCAATCATTTCCAGCGCAAGACTGCCAATCGCCTCGTCCACATGTTCAGCAGCCTCAACACGCCGCGCAACATCATCCCATTTTTCCCAAACTATCATCGGTTGCTCCCTATCGGACTCAGCACGGGCGATTGTCGAGTCCGCCCCGTCTTCTTAGGGAGAAATACAAGGCATTCTCAACAGACGCCTTGATCAGGATCAAAGTCGTGGCCGCCGCAAGAGCTTAGCCATGAAGAACCGCCAGCAGTCGCAGAGGCACAGATGTCAAACAAGAGAAATAACCTGGTCTGGTTCGAGAACCTATCACGGGGTGACGTCGGTGTTGTCGGCGGCAAAAACGCCTCGCTCGGCGAAATGGTCCGGTCACTATCGGCGCAGGGCATTCGCGTACCCCCGGGTTTTGCGACCACCGCCGAAGCTTTCCGGGCCTTCCTGTCTGCCAACGCCCTTAATGAGATGATTGCCGAGCGGTTGCTGGCACTCAAGGAAGACAGGATCAGCCTGCACATAGCGGGCAGCGAAATCAGGGCCGCCATCGCCGCAGGCGATTGGCCCGATGATATTCATAACGACATTCTGAGCGCTTATCGCGAGCTCGCAGTTCGAGTCGGACATGCGGATCCCGCCGTGGCCGTCAGGTCGAGTGCTACAGCTGAAGATCTTCCCGATGCAAGTTTCGCCGGGCAGCAGGAGACATTCCTGAATATCAGGGGAGAAGTGGCGCTGCTCAGCGCCTGCCGCCGCTGCTATGCGTCCCTCTTTACTGACCGCGCAATTACCTACCGCAAGCTCAAGGGTTTCGAGCATACACAAGTGGCACTGTCTGTGGGCGTTCAGCAGATGGTGCGCTCGGACATCGCAGGTTCGGGAGTGATGTTTTCAGTCGATACTGAGTCGGGTTTTGACAAAGTTGTGCTGATCAATGCGGCTTGGGGCCTCGGCGAGAACGTGGTTCAGGGCACCGTGAACCCTGACGAATATCAAGTCTACAAGCCGTTCCTCGACAATCCCAAGCTGGTTCCAATTCTCGAGAAAGCCCTTGGGGAAAAAGAAAAGAAAATGATTTACGCCTCGGGCGGGGCCACCCGAAACGTCCCGACTTCAAAGGCGGAGCGCGAAGCCTTTGTGCTTAGCGACGCCGAGATCCTGGAGCTTGCGCGCTATGCCTGCGTCATCGAGCGGCATTACGGCCAACCAATGGACATGGAGTGGGCCAAGGACGGCGAGACGGGTCTGCTTTATATCGTTCAAGCGCGACCCGAAACAGTCCAGTCGCGTGCTGCAATCGGTTCACTCAAATCCTACACGGTCAAATCGGCAGGGCCAAAACTCCTGGAAGGTCTGAGTGTGGGAGAAGCAGTTGCATCTGGCGAAGTTTGCCTGATCGATTCAGCTGCGGATATCGACCGGTTCATTGATGGCGCAATCCTGGTCACGTCGACAACCGATCCTGATTGGGTGCCGATCATGAAGCGGGCTGCGGCGATCATCACTGATCATGGTGGCCGCACCTCTCATGCCGCCATCGTGAGCCGCGAGTTGGGTTTGCCAGCAATTGTCGGAACCGGCAATGCAACGCATGTATTGCATGATGGGCAGGCGGTCACAGTATCGTGTGCCGAAGGCGACCATGGTAGCGTCTATTCCGGCGTCGCAGATGTCGTGGTCGAGGATGTGGCCCTCGATAAGGTTCCCCAAACGCGCACTCAAATCATGCTCAATCTTGCCAATCCGGCCGCCGCAGCGCGCTGGTGGCGACTTCCTGTCGATGGCGTTGGCCTCGCCAGGATGGAATTCGTGGTGAACAATGCGATCAAGATTCACCCCCTCGCTCTGACCAGGTTCGACGACCTCAAAGACGCGGCAGCACGCGATGAGATTGATCGACTTACACGCGGCTACCCTGACCGCGCCGCGTATTTCGTAGAGAAACTCGCCCGCGGACTTTCGCGTATTGCAGCGACTTGGTATCCAAAACCAGCGATTGTGCGGATGAGCGATTTCAAGACCAACGAATATGCGGCACTGCTGGGCGGTCGTCAGTTCGAGCCGCATGAGGAAAATCCGATGATTGGATTTCGTGGCGCTTCTCGCTACTACTCGGCTGCCTATCGCGATGGCTTTGCGCTGGAATGCCGAGCGATCCGCAGGCTGCGCGAAGAAATGGGTTTTGACAACGTCATCGTCATGATTCCATTCTGCCGCTCTCCCCAAGAAGCAGATAAAGTGCTGGCCGTGATGAAGGAAAACGGCCTTGAACGGGGGAAGAAGGGACTCGAAGTCTATGTGATGTGTGAAATCCCCTCCAACGTCATTCTGGCAGAGGAGTTTGCAAAACGCTTCGACGGTTTTTCAATCGGGTCGAATGACCTCACTCAGCTTACGCTGGGCGTGGACCGCGACTCCGCAGAACTCGCCGATCTTTTCCAGGAGCGCGACCCTGCTGTGCAGTGGATGATCAAATCGGTGATTGCACGAGCGCATGCTGCAAGCGTCAAGGTCGGGCTTTGTGGTCAAGCGCCAAGCAATGATCCTGATTTTGCCCGTCTGCTGGTGACGGCGGGAATTGACTCAATCTCGGTAACGCCAGACAGTTTTTTTGCCGTGAAGCGACATGTCGCAGCAGCAGAGGCCGCCAAATATTGACCTACATGGATTTTCGAAAGGTCATTGTCTTGGTTAAAGTCATATTGCACCTTGGGCACAAAACAATAACCAGACCTTATTTAGCCCAAATGTTTGAGGATACCCAAACACAGGCTTAGATGATTGATTGAAATCAATGCTAAAGGCTGATTTTTGTTGCAAGTACTTTTTGTGTTTCGGTCAATGTTAATCAGGATCATCAAATGCAAGCACGAGATCTCATGACCAAACGGGTGGTGACAGTTAGCCCCGGAAACAGCGTTCGGCATGCGGCTCAGATCATGCGTGACAATGCGGCCAGTGGACTGCCGGTGGTTGATGATAATGGGAAGCTTGTTGGGATAATAACCGAGGGCGATCTCCTCCGACGGGCTGAGTTCGGATTGAAAAGCGATTCGGAACCGGGTCTTGCTGCATCAGAACACCAGCCAGCGATCACAAGTTACAGGAAGTCTCATGGCTGGAGTGTGGCAGACGCGATGACAAGTGAAGTCATTAGCGTTGACGAAACCGTGACATCTAAACATATCGCCCGGCTGATGCGACAACATGGCATCAAGCGCGTTCCAGTGGTCAAGGATGGTAAAGTCATTGGCATCGTGAGTCGCGCTGATCTATTGGGCGTCATCATCATGGCCGAGCCAGATTGTATCGCCCCAGGCGATGCTGCAATCAAGCGCAGTATCAAGGCGCGACTGGCCGAGGTTGACGGGCTGGATACGAGCCACATTGAAGTGGCTGTCGAAAATGGCAGCGTCCATTTTTCTGGCGCGGCATGTTCGGATGTGGAGCAAGATGTGGCACGTGCCGTTGCCGAAAATGTCGGTGGCGTTTTTGGTATTTCTGATCATCGGAAGATCGTAAAATGACAGACGCAAGCCCTCGTTCATTCGGCGACAGCACAATCCGCAAGGTGTGGAAGTTAGAATAGTGGCTGACATCCTGACGGTTACGCTCAACCCCACCATTGATGTGTCGAGTGAAGCCGATGTGGTTCAACCGACGCGCAAGACGCGGACCATCAACACGCGGCACAGCCCCGGAGGTGGGGGTATCAATGTGGCGCGCGTGATCGCCGCATTGGGTGGCGATGTGGAGGCAGTCTACCTGGCGGGTGGCGAAATCGGTTCTCTTCTGGATCGGTTGCTTGTTGAAGAACAAATCCCGCACCAATCAATTCGCACTGAAAGTCAGACCCGCATAGGTTATACGGTACGCGAGATGAGTACCGGTTTAGAATATCGCTTTGTCCCCACCGGGCCGCCAGTCGATAGTCATGAATTGCAGAATTGCTTTGAGGCAATCCAATCCCACAAGGGGAGTTATATTATAGCCAGTGGAAGTCTGCCCCAAGCTGCTCCACCAGATACTTATGCGCGCATCGCTGATATGGCAGCGGCAAAAGGAGTACGATTTGTCCTCGACAGTTCGGGGGTTGGCCTTCGCACAGCTCTTAATAAATCAAAGGCTTTTCTGGTGAAGCCGAGTTTTGGTGAGTTGGAGCAGCTGGTCGGCAGGAAGCTTAACGAGAAAGAAGCTGGTGACGCGGCAGCTGAGATTGTTGCACGCGGCGCTGCTGAATTCGTTGTAGTCACCATGGGGCCAGATGGAGCATTGTTTGCCAGTCGCACCGGCGTAATCCGGTTTCCCGCCATACATGTGAGGGTGCGCTCAGCGGTGGGTGCTGGAGATAGTTTTCTCGGTGCAATGATTTGGGCTTTATCAGATCGCAGAACCCCAGAGGAAGCCGTCAAGCTAGGCCTTGCAGCTGGTGCAGCAGCGGCCATGACGCCGGGAACCCAGCTTTGCAGGCGCGCTGACATTTTCGAACTATTCCAAAAAATAAAAGAGTCCTGACTGCTTCATTCAGTCAAACGCGCATTAAATAGGGTTGAAAAATTAATTCGAGTTCGCAGATTAAGTGATTGGTGGGCCAGGCGGGATCGAACCGCCGACGTCTTGCATGCCATTTAATAAAAGCCAGCTTTCCCGAGTTTGTTTTGTTCGGACACTCTTGGAATTAACCTGACCGGCCTTTTCTGAACCAGACGATATAAGAGTATCGAGCTGGATAAACGATTAAATGGCGGGATAAGCCAGTGACCGCATTTTGGGAGGTTCAAAAATGTATACTAGGCAGGCACTTCACGATCTGGGCGTTGGCCCCGATACAATATCCGTCGCACAGAAGAAACAACTCGATGAGCAGGGATTTTTTATCGTGGAAAATGTCCTTCCACCCGCTGCCCTCAAGGAAATGTGCAACGAGTTTGAGCGGATCCATGCCAGCGAAAATGAAAAGGGTGGCCATGAAGTGCATGTGGAACCGGGCGCCCGCCGCATCTCCAATATCTTCAATAAAACAAGTGCCTTTGACTCCTGCCTCTGGATTCCGGAGGTCCTTGCAGCGTCGGCCTATCTACTTGGCGAAATCAAGCTGCATGGAGCCAATCTGCGCGATCCGGTGAAGGGCTATGGTCAGCAGGACCTGCACGTCGACGTGCCGAAGAAATTTGCTGGCGACTGGTGGGTTGTAAATTCCATGATCATGCTTGACGACATGACGCTCAACAACGGCCCCACCCGCGTCGTCCCGACGTCACACCATTGGGCGTCCATCAATGTTCCCTACGTAAACATTGGCGATTGGGAACCGACGCCGCCCAGTCCGGAAGAAGCAGCCCGCATTCCCAATGACCTAAGCGTGCCTTATCCAGGCGAAGTCCTGGTCACGGCGCCCGCCGGGTCGGCGATTATCTGCAACTCGGCCATGTGGCACTCGGGCACAGTGAAGAAGGGCGATGCTCACCGCCGCATGCTGCACCTCACCTACACAAGGCGGGATCTGCCCCAGCAACTGGTGCAGCTCGATTACTTGACGAAGGCGCTTTACGACCGCATGAGTCCGGTGATGCGCTACCTCATGGAAATTGAGCCTCGCGTGGAGGGCGATGGCATCCTTCGCCAGCCGAAGCGCGAGCACAAGGGTTGGTGGAACTGAGGGTGTAGCTGTCGCCAATACACAGAATATGTCGATCAGCTTTTCGACTTTATATGACGGGTTGAATGATGATGGCAATTGGGTGAACTATGGCGGCAACTATGTCTTTGTGCCTGCCGACGTGAGAGATGATTGGCGGCCTTAAAGTGCCAGCTGGCGCATTTGTGGCTATGTCGGCGTGGCCCCAGCAATGAGAGTGGCAATGTCGTTTGGGCGCGGCATGTGTTCCATGGCGCCTACAACACGAGCCACCACAGCCCCTGCAGCGCAAGCCGTGCGGCCGATTCGATAGAGCTCTTCCTCACCATGGGCGGAGAGGTCGGTCTGTAGAAGGCCCGTGAGCAATGCCGCGGTGAAAGCGTCGCCACACCCGACGGTGTCGGCGACCTTGACGGGGAAACCGGCAACACTAACATGGCAGCGGGTGGTAAAGAGTTCAGCACCGCGTGAACCGTGAGTGACCGCGAATACCTTGAGTCTGTTGTGCCACAGCATTCTGACTGCGGTTTCTGTATTCGCGGCAGATGCAAGTCCCAACAATTCTTCAGCACTCACCTTGACGATATCAGCGCTCGCGATCGCTTCATGGCCGCTCGTATACATCGCCTCGAGATTGCGCCACAGCGCAGGGCGGAAGTTGACATCGGTCGAGATCAAGGCGCCTGAATCTCTGGCTGTGTTAACGGCCAAACGCTGGGCCTGGGCCGAAGGTGGTGAAGCGAGAGATAGAGAGCCGACATGCAGAATGCGGCAGGCGCGCACCACGTCCAATGCGACGTCCCCCGGTTCATAGCGAGTATCGGCGCAACCATCCCGATACAGCATGAATTCGGGTTTGCCGTCGCCATTCACCGTAACCACAGCAAGGGCTGTCGGATCAATTTGCGAACGTGCAATGCCATGCGTATCGACCCCGGCTCGTGCCAGCGTCTCAATGAGCAGGGAGCCGAGTGGTCCTGGCCCTACTTTGCTCAGCATGGCCGCGCGTTGTCCCAGCTGTGCGACGCCTGCTGCCACATTGCCTGGTGCTCCCCCCGGCTTTGCAGCAAACAGCCAATCACCATCCTTGTTTTGGACTGGAATCAAATCGATGACCAACTCACCAAAGGCCGCGACATCAAACCGTTTGATCATTCTTTGAAATTCGGGTTGTCGGCTATCGTTACCATATCGTTTTGTTCTAAAATGAGCTTACGCATGCCGCGTTCAAGGATTTTGCCATAGTCATGACCTGCGTCAGTTGCACAAAACCATACAAAGACCAGTTTTTCGTGACCAGTATTGATTGACCGGTGCGCCCAGTCAGGTGGGATGAAGGCGCAGATGTCGCGGCGCATGCTAACGGTGCGCGTCTCGCCGTCCCGAGACTCAAGCAGCAAGAGCCCCTCGCCAGACTGTGTGTAGTAAATTTCACTACAGTCGCGCCGTTCATGAAAATGGCCTCGCGTCATGTAGTATTCGAGGCCGACCTTGCCCGGCGACATAATGGTCGTACCGAAGCACAGGTCGCTGTCCTTCTTGCGATAGTCGATGACTTCATAAACGACTGGATTATCGCGTTCAGCAATTGCCCGGTCATAGGCTGAAGTATCATGGAATATGCCCTTGAGCTCACTAAGCCTCTTGGTGTAGCGGCCAGTCTCTGGCGTGACGGTGCCGGTTAGACCATCAACCAAGACGCCTTCGGGTAACAGCATCGCTCAATCCTCTCGTTGCCATATGGAACGCGAACTAAGCAGCCCCCGAAGCTTTGTCAACCTGCCCGCACCAGCTTGCTCTGGCGGATCTCATACACTGCGGCGCATACGCCGTTCCTTCATCGCCTCGTGTGCTTCCGGCGTTCCGTCGTGGAAAGAGCCGAACCAGCGGTCGAGCGGCACCATGCCATCAGAGTAATTCACCTCGAAATATTTGTGATGCAGATAGTGGGCGTAGTACGAAACATCCCAAGTTGCTTTGTCACCCAGCGCGACACGGTCAAAACCCGTATGGCCTTGGGCCGGAGCCACGCCCAGGCGATTGGCGAGGTTGATCATGTGGATGGGGTGTGCGGGAATGAAAAAGAACAACAGGATCGTCGAAAAGTAGATCAGATGCTCAATCGGGTGCATGGAAAGGCCAGACCATGGCCCAGGGCTGACATTGCGGTGATGCAGCTTATGGGCGATCTCATAAAGAAGCGAAAAATGCAACAGGCGATGAGCAAAGTAAAAACCCACCTCATGGATAAAGGGCACCAGAAAGAACAAGGCGATGAAGCCAATCGGGTGCGCCTCATAGCTGATAATGGGCGCAATGCCATTGGCATAGGCCCAGAGCAGCAGACATTCATAAGCTGTCCAGATGGGTACACCGCTGACCAATGAATAGAACACATTGTCATAGGTCTGGTTGTTGAACAGAAAGCCCGAGGCTTTTTCCTTGGGCCATTGCCTGTTATATTTGAAAGCGGCACCCTGCTTACGTCGGCCATAAAACCACATGTGCCAAGACCCCGAGACGAGTGTGGTGAGAACAAGGTTGCGCAAGAGAATGAAGGCGACCCATGAGACTGCGAATGTTTTCATCGTGTCTAGAGAGGGTGTCAGATATCGCCAGATCAAAAGCGCTGCGACGGCATAGAGAACATTCCAAGGTAGCAAATAACCGGGAAAGCCGAAGAACCACTTGAACAGGGCCTTGGGGCGAGGCGGCCAGTCAAATGCCGGGCCATAGCTTATGGGCTTAGCTGGCGCCCAACCCCCACGGCCATCTGATGTTCCGAATTGTGAGTCATCCATGATAATGGTCTCTGTTTTGCTTAGAGCGACAGAATTGCACTGGCAATGGGTTAAATCAATGCGCTGCCTTGGCAGCTGTTAGGATTTTACCCGGCCTTTGTTTGCTATCGAAATAGAATACCAGAAGTCCCGCCACTATGATGAGCACCATTCCGGTGATGGCGAGCGCGTTGGGAATATCACCAAAAAGCACAACGCTTGACAGCACTGCCCACAGAATCAACGAATACATGAAGGGCGCCACCGAACGCACCGGGCCGATCTTAAAGGCCAGAAACACACCCATATGTCCGCCCACCATCAAGGCGCCTGCCAAGAGCATCAGCCCGGCATTTCGCATGCTGGGGAAGACTGGTGTTTCGAAGATTGGCATGCAGATGCCGCCCACCAGCGTCAGAATCACCAAAACCGCCAGCGCCACAATCGCAGCAGGAATGTCGGCTGGTACCTTGCGGGTGATAAGATCGCGCGTGGCGGCTGATATCGCCACAAGGAAACCAAGAATGGCATAGGGCGAGGCGGCCGATGCACCCGGCTGTGCCACCAGTATGGCACCTGTGATGCCCATGACGATGAGCATGAGCCTCGATAGACCGAGATGCTCACCCCAGATCAACTTGGCACCAATCAGGACGAGAAGTGGACATGTTTGCGCAATGGCTGTGACATCGGAAATGGGCATGTGGAGAATGGCAAAGGTAAAACCGAAATTTGCCCCCAATTCACATATCCCCCGCGCCAAAAGCCATGGATTGAACATTCTCTTAAGATGACGGGCCTGGTCCAACAGCACCACAAGAACAAGACACAACGTGATGCCAGCATAGCCGCGCATTACCACCAACTGAAATATGGGAATATCTGCCATGGCAAACTTCGTGCAGCTGTCACTGGCGATGAATGCGCCCATGGCAAACACCATCAACAACATGCCGCGCAGATTGGAAGGGATTGTCATGAACCGCCATTAAGAGAATAGATTTTCATGCATACTGGCATGGCGGGGGTCGGGCAATAGGGTGGGGAAAAGCAATGGGCGGCGATATACTAACAAGCTAAATTTGCTCGTCAGTGTGACCTAGTCGAAGACCAATTATGCATTTCGGACGCGCTGCGGATTTTCTGCGAGTGTAGATATGTAGGAACTTGCAAGACACCATATTTCATGATCCGGTTTGGGCTGGATCAAATTATCGACATGGAATACTCGTTGGTGAAACTGGCTACCCGGGTGAACTGGCAAGGCTGGAGGGTGTTTGTGGTGAGGCTTACCGCGATGGCCCTGGTATGCCGCCCTTGCCAACGCGGCTCATGGCGGGTTTGGCGATTTTGAAGTTCACGTTTGATTTGTCGGACGACGCATGTTGCGAGCGCTGGGTGGAAAGGCGTCTCAACTCAAAGAAGGGCAGAAGATCAAATTCTCCGGCTCGCTTTTCAGGGATTCGAATGACGCAATTGGCTGTCTCTCCGAAGCAGCCTGACATTCAAAGGAAAGCTCTCCTTTTGGCAGGAAAGGTTGAAGTTCAAAGTTCAACGAAGCAACTTCATTTCTATTATCAATTGTTCGGTTGCTGCAAGGGTCGACATCACGCCGGGTGAGAGCCTCAAAATCTGCCCTCTGGCATCGGCCAACAGTCCGTTGGCCTTGAGCTTTGCTAACACGTCTTGGGCCGGCAGGTTTTCCGGAAGGCGCACCATTACACTGCCCCCGCGCTCGGCTTCAGCGCTGGGTGTTAAAATTGTAAAGCCAAGTTCATCAAGTGCCTGCATGAGGCGCGCTGTGAGTTTGCGATTATGCTGAAGGATTGAACTTTTGTCCTGGGCCGCGTGCCATTCCAGCGCTGGAACCGAAGCGGCAGCGGCCATCATGCTTGGCGTGCCGTGGTCAAAGCGGCGAATGTCCGGTGCAAAGCTGAAGCGATCCAAATCCCAGCTAAATGGATTATCCTGACTGAACCAGCCGCGTAATTCGGGCTGGCATTCGGCAATGAGACTTGGTTTGACATAGATTATTCCCGCACCTGGTGTTCCACACATCCATTTAAGACTGGTCGACAAGGTAAAATCTACTGCAAGCGCTTCAACCGAGAATGGCAACAAGCCTGCAGCCTGAGTGATATCGACACCAACGATGCTTCCCATCGCTTTTCCATGGCTGGCAAGGACCGCAAGATCGGCACGACGTGATGTCGTCGATGTGACCCATGTTATCAAGGCTACGGCCACGTCACGGTCCCAGTGGGCGATCATGTCCTCATCGGCGACCCAGGATGCGCCCTGCCGAGCCTTGACCGTTTCCAAAGTGAAACCAAGCCGGTCCTGAAGGCCGGTAAGCAGGAAGTGGTTGGAAGGAAAGCAGTCAGCTGCCACGAGAACCCGACGCCCCCGCAGAAAGTTCTTGGGCAATGATGTCATCAACGTGTGCAACCCTTGGGTTACACTTTCACAAGTGGTAGTGGTATCCTTCGCTGCCCCTATGATGTCACGCCAAAGATCGAGAAACCTAGTCCGTTGGCCAAACAGATAGGCCCATTGACGGTCGTCTGGACTGCCCCAGGAATGGGCAAGTTCAGCCATGGCAGACGCCAGCGCTGTTGCTTTGCCAGGATATTGGCCAATCGAGTGGTAGACAAAATAACCATCGCCGGTTTCAATCATAGAATATCCTTTCGGTGATACATTCTAATAAGGCAGAAGTTCGAAGTAGACATAAATCTTACGGTCAAAAAAAGCACTCTCCGCAACTCCGATTTGCTTCACATTTTCGGTCGGTGGGTTGACAGGTCGCACAAAACTTTATACACAACAAGAGATATTTTAAGTTTAAAGGAAGTTCAACCGACCATGACGATTGAAACCCGCGCTGAGGTTCGGTTGCCGACCAAAAATCTGCAAGAAGATCTTTCTTTCTATACCAAAGAATTGAAGATGCGACTCGACATGATTTATCCCGCTGACAATCCAGAGGTGGCTGTTCTGTCGGGCCATGGACTGCGAATTCGCATTCAGAAAAACGCGCCGGAGGGGCCGGGCACGCTTCGAATTCTGACAGATGACGCCGATAGTTTTGCCAATGGTAGGCGTGAGATGACGGCCCCAAATGGCACAAGGATTGAGATTGACGAGCTGAACCCACCGATTGTTTTGCCACCGACGCAACATGCCTTCGTGGTTCGCAGACTGGCGGATCAGGCACCTTGGGTGATTGGTCGAGCTGGGATGGAATATCGCGATTTGGTACCGTCACGACTGGGCGGCGCCATGATTGCCTCTCATATTCGTGTGCCCGACGGGCCGGTGCCAGATATGGTGCATTTTCACAAAGTTGGTTTTCAACTGATCTTTTGCATCAAGGGTTGGGTGGATGTGCTTTATGAAGATCAGGGCGGAATTAGACGCTTGAATGCCGGGGATTGCTTCATCCAACCCCCCTCCATTCGACATAGGGTTATTCATGCCGCTGATGGAATTGAAGTGATCGAGATTGGTGTTCCGGCCGAACACATCACCGAAATTGACCATCAAATGACCTTGCCCACCGCAATTGAAAGACCGGATCGCGAGTGGGACGGCCAACGATTTGTGCATAGTCTGGCGAAAGACGGTGTATTCAAACCTTTCCGCATTCCAGGTTTCGAGGCCCGCGATACCACCATCAATGCCAACACCAAAGGGGTTGCATCTGTCATGGTGGCACGTCCGAAAGGTCAACTTTCGCACTGGGTAAAACACAACGGCGATATTCTTTTCAATTTTGTAATGTCGGGCAATATGATGCTTGAAGGCGAAGGCAAAGAGCCATTCAGTGTTTCTGCTGGCGATGCCTTTGTTATTCCGCCCGGCATGGCCACCCGATACAGCAAGCCCACAACCGACTTGCAACTTCTTGAAGTCAGCTTGCCGGGTGGTTTCGAAACCATTCTGCTGGATTAATATATTGCGTATTCAGAAGACGGCCTGCAAGATACGCAGTTACAAACAGGCAAAAACGAGGGAGAAAGACAATGAAAAAAATAACAGTTCTTATAGCTGCCGCAGCGTTCATGGGCACATGTCATGGAGCGCTGGCCGGAGATACAAAAATCGGCATGCTGATGGATATTACTGGGCCTATCGCCAACTTCATTCCACCCCTGCAAAATGCTGTTAATCTTGCGGTTAAACAAGTGAACGCCCAAGGTGGATTGCTTGATGGTAAGGCAGTGCCCGTGTTCGGCGATACGACCGGAACCTCGCAAGGTGCGGTGGACGCTGCAAGCAAACTCGCAAACATTGAAAACGTGCCGATCATCATGGGCGCTTTGATGTCTGGAACCACCATTGCAGCTGCTGAAGCCGTCGCCATTCCTTCCGGTATTGTGCAAATTTCACCAACAGCAACCTCGCCTGCCTTGACTGGGTTGAAGGACAATGATCTTGTCTACCGGCTGGTGCCTTCGGACAACTATCAAGGCGAAGTTCTGGCGCGCATGGTGTTGGATGCAGGTATCAAGAAAGTTGCCGTGACTTACGTGAATAATGACTATGGCGTTGGCATCGGTCAGACTTTCATGGCTGCTTACAAAAAAGCTGGCGGTGAAATTGTCGCCGAAGTAAAACATGAAGAGAAGAAAGACTCTTACCGGTCTGAATTGGCAACGCTTGCGAAGGGCGGGGCTACAGCACTGGTTGTGGTGGCCTATGCCGGCGACTCAGGCGGTAAGATTGTCAAACAATCACTTGAAGGCGGCCTGTTCACACAATTCATTGGCACCGATGGTTTACGAGATGAACTGCTGATTAAGGAAGTTGGTGCGGATGCGCTGAAAACCTCATTTTTCTCTTCGCCAACATCACCGGCAGACAATCCTGCACAGAAAACTTTGCACGATGCTTTTAATGCGGAATTCAAAGAGGGTGCGGATAAGGCTTTTGTTGACCAAACTTATGATGCGACATTCTTGGCGATGCTTGCCGTCGAAAAGGCCGGATCAGCTGATCGCACTAAAATGGCGGCCGCATTGCGTGAAGTTGCCACCGCTCCCGGCGAAAAAGTGGGGCCTGGTGAATGGGCGAAGGCCAAAGCCCTTATCAAGGAAGGTAAGGACATTGACTATGAGGGCGCTGGCGGCTCTTATGAATTCGATGCGAACGGAGACGTGAAAGGCTTCATCGGAAAGTTTGTCGTTGAGGGTACGACTTTCAAGCAGATAGCCATTTTACAATGATGTGTTTGCCCTCTCTGCAGTTTGCTACAGGGAGGGCGTTCCCAATGATAAGACTTCAAAATATCTGTGTTGATTTTGGCGGGCTGCGGGCGGTTGATCAGGCAAGTTTCGAAATAGCTGGTGGATGCATTACTGGTCTTATTGGCCCTAATGGTGCTGGAAAGACGACAGCATTCAATGTCATTGCAGGACATGTAAAGCCAAGTTCTGGCCAGATAATACTCGATGGCAAGGATATTACAGCACTTAAGCCACATCAACGGGCAGTCCTCGGCTTGGCGCGGACTTTTCAAATTCCTCATGAGTTTTCGCGCCTGACGGTTATTGAAAATCTGATGGCTGCGGCGGCCTCTCCGATAGGCGAAAATTTGCTCAATGTTATCTTTCGCCGCGACCTGTTTCAGTCTGAAGAGCGAAGCCATTATGCCTTTTCTCGCGACACCATAAAACTATTGGAACTTGATCATGTGTACAACGAGAAGGCCGGAAATCTCTCTGGGGGTCAGAAGAAGCTTGTCGAACTTGGTCGTGCCCTCATGCGAAAGCCAAAAATCATCCTGCTGGATGAGATTGGCGCTGGTATTAATCGCACGCTGCTTGCCAAGTTGGCGGATAAAATCAAACTTCTTAACCGCGAGCGCGGCTTGACGTTTTGCTTGATCGAGCATGATCTCGATTATGTGTCGCGGCTTTGCGATCACGTATTGGTTATGGCACAGGGAAAAGTTTTGACGCAGGGCAGTGTTGATCAGGTGCGGAGCGACGAGCGCGTTATAGAAGCCTATTTCGGTGGCGGAAAATATGAGGCCCAAAGGTGAGCGGGATACTCAGCGTGCGCGGTGTGACCGCCGGATATGGCGGCGTGCCCATTATCGAGGATGTTTCACTCGACATCACTGCAAACGAGATTGCCGTGATTATTGGCCCCAATGGGGCAGGAAAATCAACGCTTTTAAAGACCATCTTCGCGCTGACAACACTTGCAAGTGGCGCAATTGAATTCGAGGGACATGATGTTACTGGTTTAAAAACCTCCGCACTGGTGCCATTGGGCATTTCTGCCGTTCCGCAAAGTCGCAATGTGTTTCCTACTCTCACCGTTTATGAAAACCTTGATATTGGCACCTATGCAGCACCGCCGCCTGATAAAGTGGCGACGCGCGAAAAAATTCTGACATTATTTCCTGATCTGCGCGACAAATTAAAACAGCCCGCCGGCGAACTATCGGGCGGCCAACGCCAGATGGTTGCTATTGGACGCGCTTTGATGAGCGAGCCCAAGCTGCTCCTGCTTGATGAACCAACGGCAGGGCTTTCGCCAGTCTATCTGGAGCGCATTTTTGATCTGTTGCTTAATGTTCGAAGCGCAGGTGTTACCATTCTCATGGTTGAGCAGAATGCGCGGCAGGCACTGCAAATTGCTGATCATGGCCATGTGCTCGTGACAGGCCGCAATTTCGCATCGGGTACTGGTAAGCAACTTCTTGCCGATGAAAATGTGCGGCGGTCCTTCCTTGGAGGCGCTGCTGCATGATTGACTTTGTAAATCTCTATCTGGTTCCGGCTCTGACGATTGGCAGCATCTATGCTTTGGGTGCAGTTGGTATTTCTATGATTTTTGGTATTTTGCGTTTTGCCCATTTTGCCCATGGCGATTTGATGACGGTTGGCGCTTATGGTGTTCTGGCGGCAGCCGCAATTATTCCCGTGCACCCACTTCTGCTCCTGCCATTTGGGATCGGATTAGCAATTCTATGTGCTTTGCTGGTTGATAAGGTTTTCTATAGGCCCTTACGCAATTTGCCGACGATCTATACCGTGATTTCCTCATTCGGGGTGGCGCTGATTTTCCGCTCTTTGCTGCAACTCATTTGGGGATCACAGAATCAAGTCTTTATCCCAGGCATTCGCTTGCCTCTGGTGCTATTTAACACATTTCGCGTTTCAGTTCTTCATGCCCAGGCAATTATCAGTACTGCCGTTATTGCCGTTTTGCTGCATTATTTTCTCACTCTTACCCGCACCGGCCGTTCTATGCGGGCGGTTGCTGATGATCCGGAACTGGCAGCGGTATCAGGGCTCGATACCGAGAAAGTCGTGCGCTGGACCTGGATTATAGGCGCCTCCTTGGCAGCGACTGCTGGCGTCTTTGCGGGGATGGACACCAGTGCGCACCCTAATCTTGGTTGGAACTTGTTGATGCCGATGTTTGCTGCCGCCATTCTTGGTGGCATCGGCAAACCAATGGGAGCGATGGCAGGCGGAATAATTATCGGCTTGGCCGAAGAACTCTCGTCTTACAACTGGATTGGTGACACTGTGCTAATCTCGCCGTCTTACAAAACCGCCGTTGCCTTTGTTATCATGGTGGGTTTGCTGATCTTCCGGCCCCAGGGCCTCTTTAAAGGAAGGTTGCTCTGATGGATTTAACGGGCCTGTTCTTCTATCTCGTGAGCCTTCTTATTGCTGGTGGCATCTATGCGCTGTTGTGCTTGGCATTGAACATTCAATGGGGCATGGGTGGCTTGTTTAATGCTGGCATCGCCGGGTTCTTTGCGGTGGGGGCCTATAGCTCGGCCATTCTGACAACGGGTCCATCGGATAAACATGTCGGTGGATTTGGGCTTCCGGTGGTTGTGGGCCTGATTGCTGCGGCGTTCTTTGCGGGTGTAACGGGCTGGGCCGTAGCCAAAATTTGTGTTCGCTTGAAAAGCGACTACCTTGCGATGGCCTCCATCGGTATTTCGGAAACCCTGCGGCTGATCATTGTCAATGAAAGTTGGCTCACCAATGGCAGTCTGGGAATTGCTGGGCTGCCGCGACCATTGGACGGATTTTTTCACGGCCGTACATTGGATGTTTTCTATTTGATATTTGTCTGGGCTATTGTGCTTGTCACTTATCTGTTTTCACAACGTCTTTATGATAGCCCTTGGGGGCGAAGCCTTCGGGCCATCCGCGATAATGAAATTTCTGCTAGGGCAGTCGGGAAAGATGTAGAAAAATTTCGCGTCCAGGCTTTCGTAATGGGTTGCGCCATTATGGGCGTTGCCGGTGCACTTGCGGCGCATTACTTCAGATTTCTTTCGCCTTCGGCAACCGACCCATTGCTGGTGACGTTTCTTGTTTGGGTCATGTTGATGGCAGGCGGTTCCGGCAATAACATCGGGGCCATTGCGGGCGCAGTTGGCATCTGGACAATGTGGTCAGCGACCGAAATCATCACTGGCAGACTGCCGCCAGAGTGGATCACCCGCAGTTCCTATATTCGCATGCTATTGGTTGGCTTAATGTTGCAAGTAGTATTGCAGAAGTTTCGAGCTGGCGTGGTTCCGGAAAAATCTCCCTCTTTACGATTCAAGGAATGACTTGAGCTTAGCGCTTACTGCATCGGGCCGAGGCATGGAGGTGTGCTTGTCGAGCCAACTGGCGGCCAATACCTGATTGCCGAACCAGCGCTTCTTCTACCCACAGCGCACCATATGCTCAATCGTTACCGATGATCGTTCAACCTTGGTGACGGTCAGGTCAAAGTCAAAAGGCTCGAAGCCGCGGAAAAGGTTTGACACCATTTACGAAAGCTAAAACATTGAGACAACGTCAAGAACATAATGGAGGAGAAATTGATGCCTGAATGGACCAAACGTTTTTCATTGCAAGGCAAGCGCGCGCTTAAGTGTCATCGACTCTCGTTTTGAGTGGCCGTGTTGTTTCTGAAACAACTGTCGACAATCACAAGGCTATCATTCCTGAGATCACCGGCCGCGCTTGGATCAGTAGCACTTCTACACTGATGCTCGATCCAGAGGATCCTTGGCCGACACGATAAAACTGAAACATTTATTGTTGCATTTATATTTTGCAATTGTTAGCTTGTGGTTTGAACACAAATTCCGAAGGAAAAGCCCATGTCACCAAATATCAAAAACATCGTTATTTGGGTTCTGCGCATTTTAGTTGCTGGTCTTTTCGCCTTTGCTGGCTTCATGAAGCTTAGCGGTCAACCGATAATGGTTCAAGAATTTGATGTTGTCGGCCTTGGCGATTGGTTCCGCATCTTCACGGGTCTCGTCGAAATCGTCGGTGCTGCTGCAGTGCTTTATCCCGTTACTACAGCTTGGGGTGCTTTGCTGTTACTCTGCGTTGATGTTGGCGCATTCATTGCCCAAGTCACTCGCATCCACCAAGATTGGGTGCATACCATTGTGATCGGTGCAGTGGTTGCAGGCCTGGTTTATCTGACGCAAAGCGCGATCCAAAATCGCTTTGGCAGTGCCAAGTTCTAATACCAACGATTGAATGACCTGACGCAATTTTGCAGTTCCCAGATCAGCTGAAGTCTGACTCAATGATTTGGAAACTGAAAAATTGAGTCAGATCATTCGACCATTAGTATTACCTTTCAGGTGAAGGTGTTGCCAGTAAACGCCACTGGCAAGATTGACAGGCAAGCCCTGCGCCAGAACCTAGCATCTGGGAGTTCGCTGCTGAGCCGCAGTGTGGCGGTGAGTGGCGGGTAATCCGAATTCTTATCCGCGAATGCCGCGCAATCTTTCCCCACGCCTACGCAAAAATTCTAAAGTGATCAACATCAAAGTTGAAAACACGATCAAGACGCTGGCTGCGGCTGTGATTGTTGGCGAGATTTGTTCGCGGATGCCCGAGAACATCTGGCGCGGCAAAGTGCGCTGTTCCGGGCCTGCAATGAATATCACGACGACGACTTCGTCAAAAGACGTGACAAATGCAAACAGCGCACCGCTGATCATACCCGGCATGATCAGGGGCATGACCACTTTATAAAATGTCCATGTTGGTGTGGCACCCAAGCTTTCGCCTGCCCGCATTAAGGTTTTGTCGAAGGAAGATAGTGTAGCCGTGACCGTAATCACGACAAAGGGTGTAGCCAATGCCGTATGAGCAAGAATCAATCCGGGTATTGTTCCAGTAAGACCAACTGAGGAATAAAAGAAAAACATGCCAAGTGCGGAGATAATCACCGGCACAATCATTGGTGAAATCAATATTGCCATTAGGGTGGCGCGGAATGGCAGATTGCCGCGCGAAATGCCGAGTGCTGCCAATGTGCCCAAGGTAGTTGCAAAAATGGTAGTGCAAGTTGCCAGAATAATGCTGAGGCGCAAAGCCCCATACCAGCGCTCATTGGTGAAAAAATCTTGATACCATTTCAATGAAAACCCAGGCAGCGGATAACTAAAATAAGTGTCAGAACTGAATGACAGAGGCATGATCGCTAAAATAGGTGCGATCAAAAACAGCAACACAAGACCAACAAAAATTCGCAACGCCCAATAGCCAATCCGTTCTTGTCTGGTGAAATACGAGGGGATTGCCATGGCTCAACCCAGCTTCATTTTATCGATACCGACGAGCTTGTTATAGACATAGTAGAGGATCAGTGTGGCAGTCAGTAAAACTGCTCCCAACGCGGCGGCCTTGCCCCAGTTGTTTTCCTGATTCATCGCACTATCGATAAACCCAGCAATCATATTGTCGGCCGCGCCTCCAACCAATGCGGGCGTGATGTAATATCCAAGCGACAGGATAAAGGTAAGCAAGCAGCCAGCACCAACCCCCGGCATCGTGAGGGGCATATAAACCCGAATAAATGAATAGGCTGGCCTACCGCCGAGCGACCTTGCGGCGCGCATGTAGTTAGGCGAGATAGTTTTCATTACTGAATAGATGGGCAACAGCGTGAAGGGCAACTGAATGTGCGTCATGGCCAGCACGGTTGCAAAACGGGTTTTGAATAAAGCAGGCTCACCATCCAACAATCCGAGCAAATTGAGCAAGCCCGTGATACCTGAGATGTGCAAGAATTGCGTCACGATGCCGCCATCTTGCAACAGAATTGTCCAAGCCGTTGTGCGAACCAGAAGCGAAGTCCAAAATGGCAGTAGAACAAAAATCATCATGATGCTAGCATGTTTTTGTTTCAGCGTGGCCAAAAGAAAGGCCACGGGATAACCCAGCACCAATGTAAGCAATGTCACCAAAAGACTAATGCCTAAAGTGCGCAGCAAAATCTGTTTATAAACAGCGCGGTCCTCCGATACGCCCTGCAGACTGCCATCAGCGCCCTGTTTCAGGTCCAACACATTGAGCAGATAAAACGGGGTAAGGCTTTTTGTGGCGCGCTTCAAAGTGGCCCAAGTTTCAACGTCACCCCAAACTGGATCAATGCCAATTAAAGTCTCTTTCCAAGGGCCAATTTCGATTTTCTCGAGATTGCGCGCGGTGGCGACGACTTTGGATTTGAGTGCTGGAATTTCATAGTTGAGGCGCTTGCCAATCAAGGATGCCTGTCTTGCTTTCTGCGCGGCTTTCATGTCAGCAGCGAAGGCTGCGAATGCAGCTTCGTCCGGCAAGGCCTTACCATCCCAATTTTTCAGTGCGGCAACACTGTTGGGCATAATTTCATGCATTGCAGGGTCGTAGAAGGCCCTGGTCAGCATCGAACCAATTGGCACTATGAAGGAGAATACAATAAACAGAAACAGGGGCGCAATCAGCACCAGCGCTTTCAATTGCTCAGCCCGCATCGATTGCTGCAACTTGCGCTTCAGCGGAGTTCCATCAGCAGCGTGCATCACGCCACTATTAATGTTGGAAACAATTGTCATTGTAAAAATGATGGGGCGGAGGAAATTCCCCGCCCCAAGAGTTTCGTTACTTAGCCAACCAAGCGTTGAAACGCTCTTTCAGCTGATCGCCATTGTCGGCCCAGAACTTGGTGTCGATATTGAAGGCAGTCTTCAAATTGTCTGGAGCTGTTGGCAGGTTTGGCAAGGTTGTTGGAGCCACATTTGGAATCGCATCGCTATTGGCAGGGCCATAAGCAATATACTTGGTTTGCTCAGCTTGCGGTCCAGCGCCCGAAGCAAACTTCAGGAAGCGATAGGCTTCTTCAAGCTTTGGTGAGCCCTTGGTAATAGACCACAAATCCCAGTCCAGGCCTTGATGATCCCAAACAATCTTGAATGGCTTCTTGTCAACGTCGATGGCTTTTTGCAAACGGCCGTTCCATGCCGAGGTCATTACAACTTGACCATCAGCCAAGAGTTGTGGGGCCTGAGCGCCCGATTCCCACCAAACAGCATCCTTCTTGATAGTGTCGAGTTTTGCGAAAGCTTTATCAACGCCTTCCTTTGTGGCCAGAACTTTGTAGACATCCTTGGCATCAACGCCCGAAGCAATCAAAGCCCATTCCAAATTCATGGTTGGGTTCTTTTGCATGCCACGCTTGCCGGGGAATTTGGCGGTGTCGAAGAAGTCTGCAATCGTCTTTGGACCGTCCTTGAACTTCGACGTGTCATAGCCAAATACGGTGCCGAACACGATAGTTGGAACCGCACAATCTGAAACATCAGAGCCCAACATTTTGGATTTATCTACGCCAAGTTTTGCCCAATCGATGACTTCAAGCGCACCTTCCGCACAGCCCTGCAGGGCTGTTGGTGAGTCAACATCGATCACATCCCAAGTAATGGCCTTTGCTTCAACCATGGCCTTGATTTTGGCTACTTCGCCATTGTATTCGGCTTCAGTGATCGTGTTGCCGGCAGCAGTGTAGGGCTCAAAATAGGCCTTCTTCTGCGAGTCCTGATAGGCTCCACCCCATGAGGTGATCGTCAAAGAATCCCCAGCAAAAGCAGCAGTTGAAGTCAGCAAGGCTGCAGCCAGCATTGTTGTCGATAATAAATATTTCATTTTCGTCCTCCTTGTGTTCGCTTATCGCGAAACGTTAAAAACCGGTTCTTCCCATTAGGCAGCCTGCTCGTTCAATGCTCGGCATTCAAGAGCATTCCAGCCAACCTTTATGTTTGCGCCTTGTTTTATGGGTTGGCTGTTCGTCCAATGGCGCAGTTTAACAACAAAATCTTCGGTTCCGGCGACTTTCAGGCGCAAGCGCACATGATCACCGATGAAAACAGTTTCCCGCACCAGACCCGGCAAAATATTGTCCGTGGTCTTGGATGCCGGGTTTAATTCAATGCGTTCAGGCCGCAATGACAAAGTGCTGCGTGTGCCAATGCCGCCCTCTACAACTCTCAATGCCAATACATCCTGGCCACTGTCCAACCGCACGGTGCATATGTCGCCAACGATATGGGTAATGACGCCAGACAGCCGATTATTCTCGCCAATAAATTGTGCCACAAAACTGTTGGCTGGCTTGTCATATAGATCTTCAGCCGAAGAGAGTTGCTGGATGACGCCATCATTAAACACGGCAATGCGGTCAGACATTGTGAGTGCTTCGGTCTGGTCGTGGGTTACATAAACTACGGTTACCCCCAAGCTCTCATGAATGTGCTTGATTTCAAATTGCATTTGTTCGCGCAATTGCTTGTCGAGTGCGCCCAAAGGTTCGTCCATCAAAACCAGATCAGGCTCAAACACCAGTGCGCGCGCTACGGCCACGCGCTGTTGCTGGCCGCCTGAAAGCTGGCCGGGCTTGCGTGCTTCAAAGCCCCGCAATTTCACCATATCAAGCGCGCGGCGTACTTTGGCTTCCACATCGGCTTTGCTCATTTTGCGCACGACCAAGGGAAAGGCCAAGTTTTCTGCAACCGTCATGTGCGGAAAAAGCGCATAGTTCTGAAACACCATGCCAATGCCGCGTTTATGTGGAGGCACATCGTTGATGGGCTTGCCGTTCAAAAAAATCTCCCCATGGGTGGCAGGTTCGAAACCCGCCAACATCATGAGACTTGTGGTTTTGCCTGAACCTGACGGCCCCAACAAAGTTAGAAACTCGCCCTTGGCAATATCAAGGTTCAGGTTTTTGACAACGAGAGTTTCGCCGTCATAACTCTTTTGAACATTTTCAAATCGCACCATGGGGGCCGACAAACTCAAAGTAAATTCCTCACTTGGTGTCAATAATCATATGCTCAGGCCCATAGGGGAATCCTGTGATATTGCGGTTTCCATTTTCGGTGATCACAACTATGTCATGCTCGCGATATCCGCCGGCACCGGCCAAATGATTTGGAATTGTAATCATAGGTTCCATTGATACCACCATCCCCTGTTCGAGAACAGTATCGCAATCTTCGCGAAGTTCAAGTCCTGCTTCGCGGCCATAATAATGGCACAGCACGCCAAAGGAATGGCCGTAGCCGAAAGAGCGATATTGCAGGAGCTGATGCTGTTCATAAATTGCGTTCAATTCCTTGGCAATATCGGAACATTTAGCGCCCGGGACCAATAGTTCCTTGCCGCGATCATGCACTTCACAATTGATATTCCAGAGCCTGATATTTTCTTTTGTAGCGGATTCACAGAACAATGTGCGCTCAAGTGCCACATAGTACCCGGCGACCATCGGGAAGCAGTTGAGACTTAATATATCGCCGCGCCCGAGTTTGCGACTGGTCACGGGGTTATGTGCGCCATCGGTGTTGATGCCTGATTGGAACCATGTCCAGGTGTCCATTAATTCGCCGTTCGGCCAAACTTTGGCAATCTCGCGCACCATGGCACCTGTTGAATGCAGCGCCACCTCATGCTCACCCACACCTGCTTTGATGGCTTCCACACAAGCGGCACCGCCAAGATCGGCTATACGTGTCATTTTGGTAATATGTTCAATTTCTTCGCCAGACTTGATCATACGCATCTTCATCGCCGGCGCTGCGATGTCAACAAACTCCACGGCTGGAAATTCAGTCTTGAGCAGCGTCATGGTGTTGAGGTTGATGTGGTCAAATTCAATGCCTAAACGCTTCATGCCTTTTGTGAGTCCACGCAGAGTATGGAAATAATTGTCCTTTTGCCAATCCGTATAGGTTACGTTGTTACCGAAAGTACGGCGCCATGGCTGGCCCCCATCAATGCCAGCGCTAATGCTGGTTGCCCCCTTATGGTCAATCACCAAGCCGTAACGACGGCCAAAATAACAATACAGGAAATCGGAAAGATAACAGATATTGTGATAGGAAGTGAATAATGCGGCATCAATTTTATGGTCAGTCATGTGCTTGCGGATTGAATCCTGACGGCGCTTCATCTCTACTGCAGAAAAAGTCGGTTTTGCGCGTTCACCATTTCCAACATAATCAACTGTCCGCGTCCTACTCATGAAATTTTCTCCGATTGTCATGCCTGATAATTCTCTTGCGTGCAGTATTTTCTTGATTTTACTTGCTGTCAAAGTATATCACTTCACAACTAACATGAAAAATATTCATTACTTAGATGTCAGTTCACACGCCATTTAATGCCTTGAAGACCTTTGAATCTGTTGTTCGCTTGGGAAGCTTTACGCGCGCAGCTGAGGAGCTTCATGTGACGCAATCAGCGATTAGCCACCAGATCAAACTTCTTGAAGATTGGGTGGGGAAACCGCTTTTTGATCGCAGCCGCGGCCACGGGCCAAAATTGCTACCTGAAGCTCGATGGCTGGCTGGCGTTTTGAGTGTGGCTTTTGACGATATTAAAAGCGCTTGCAGAAAGGTACGTAACACCAAGGAATCTTCAAGCATAGTGATCGCGGCCATTCCTTCGATTGCGACTTGTTGGCTCATTCCTCGATTGACAGAGTTTCGAGCGGCGCATCCCGATATTGGCATTCGCATGATGTATGCTATTCATGGACAACGGATTGGCCTTGATGATGCCGATATTTCAATCGTCTACTCGGCTCAACCACTTAGCGTTTCAACCGGAAGCGCCAAGCGATTGCTTGCTGGCG
>JAYVXY010000133.1:0-5721 GCA_043784785.1 Aestuariivirga sp.
CGCAGCACAATTTGTTTGTCCTGTCGGATGCGGCGCAGAGTTTTGGCGCGGTGTCGCATGGCCGAAAAATCGGCACCATCGGCCTTGCCACGACAACCAGCTTTTTCCCGGCAAAACCGCTGGGCTGCTACGGCGATGGCGGGGCGATTTTTACGCAGGACGATGAACTGGCATTGGTTTTGGAAAGCCTGCGCCTGCATGGCCGGGGATCGGACAAATATGATTATGTCCGCATCGGCCTGAATGGCCGTCTCGACACGTTGCAGGCGGCGATCCTGATTGAAAAGCTGGCGATATTTGCCGATGAAATTTTTGCCCGCGACGCGATCGCGGCGCGCTACAGCCAGAAACTCGCCGCCCATGCCAAAATTCCGCATGTGCCTGCCGGGCTGTCCAGCGTCTGGGCGCAATATACCTTGCGCGTGCCAGCGAGGCGGCGCGATGCGATGGCTGCGGATTTGAAAGCGCGCGGCGTGCCCACCACGGTCTATTATCCAAAACCGCTGCACCAGCAGACCGCCTACCGGCATTTTCCAACGGCAGGCAACGGCCTGCCGGTCTCGGAGCGCCTGGCGCAGGAAGTTTTGAGCCTGCCGATGCACCCCTATCTCGACGCGCCAACCCAGGACCACATCATTGCCGCGTTTATCGCGGTGGCTGGCGCAGCGGGATAATTCAGGGCAGGTTTGAGGGCACCAGCACCCTGTCGCGCAAGCACACCTGGCGCAGCACTGGATCGGCCTGCAATTGCCGCAATACCGCCTGCACGCCGCTCAATGCGTGCGGTTTCGAGACAATGGCAAGGATCGTCAGATAAATCAGCCGGACGTCGAGGACGAATGTATTTTTCTTGACATACAGCAGGCACAGGCGGCTTTTCCACGGACGGATCAATTCGTCATAGGCCCTGTCCGGGTCGGATTGGTCTTTCAGGATATCGCCCTCGTCGGAGAAGACGATGGACGAAATATCGGTGATGCCGGGCCGGACCGTCAGAATGCCGCGCTCCAGGCGCGTATAGGCGGCAACGCCATTGCGGGTGTTGGGGCGCGGACCCACAAGGCTCATTTCGCCCATCAGCACGTTCCACAATTGCGTCAGTTCGTCGATCTTGTAGCGCCGGATGAAATGCCCGAGCGGCGTGATGCGATTGTCGCTGGCACCGGTCGATTCGACGCCTGACGTGTCGGCATTCTTGACCATCGAGCGCATTTTGACGATGCGGAACGTGCCGAAGCCTTTGGCGACCCGCTCACCGAAATACAAGGGCGAAAATCCGTCCTGGTGCCAGACCATGACCATGATGACAGCCAGCAGCGGGCTGGTGGCCAGAAGGCCAAGCGCCGAAAACACGATGTCGAAAATCCGCTTGGCCATGTCATGCACTCATATGCGGCAGGAAATCAATGCGCATCACGCCAGCGCCCGCCGCACCGTCTCGACAATGGCCGGCGCATCCATTTTATAAGCGGCGCGCAGATAATTCTGGTCGCCGACGATGGCGGGAAACACGTCGGCAAGGCCGATGCGGCGGAAGATTTTTGGCGGAACCCCGGCTTCAAGGCAGATTTCCGCGACAGCCCCGCCGAGCCCGCCCAGAATCGAATGTTCCTCGATGGTGACAATGCCGCCGGTTTCGCGGGCGGCGGCAATGATTTCCATCGCATCGAGTGGTTTCAGCGTATGCACGGCGACGACACGCGTCATAATGCCGCTCGCAGCCAAAGTTTCGGCGGCGGCCAGGGCTTCGCGGATAATGGCGCCGATGGCGACCAAGGTGATGGCGCTGCCTTCGCGCACGCGGCGGGCCTTGCCGTGGACCGCGATTTCGCCCGGCCGGCGCGGCGCGCCGCCCGTGCCTTTGTCGAGCCGCAGATAGGCCGGGCCGGGAAGGGCATATAAAGCGCGCGTCAAATCCTCGGTTTCCCAAATTTCGGTGGGGGCGACAACGCTGATCTCCGGCAAAGCGCGCAAAATCGCCAGATCCTCGGTGGCAAAATGCGACATGCCGAGCTGGCCATAGGAAAATCCGCCGCCGACCGAGACAATTGTCACCTTGGCGCTGTGGTAGCAGACATCGTTGCGAATCTGCTCCAGACAGCGCAGGGTGTTGAAATTGGCGATGGAATAGGTGTAAACGCTGAAACCTTCCAGCGCCATGCCCGCCGCCAGCGCCGTCATATTTTGCTCGGCCACCCCGGCATTGATGAACTGGCGCGGAAAACGCCGGGCAAAATCTGTCAGGACGCCAAAGCCGAGATCGCCGGTGATCAGCACGACGCGCGGATCGGCCTCCGCCAATTGCGTCAGCACGCGGATAAAGGCATCACGCATACTCAACCTCGGGATCGACTGCGGCCAGCGCCGCCAATGCCGTCGCCAGTTCCTCGCCCTGCGCGGTGCGATAATGCCAGAGCACGACATTTTCCATGAACGGCACGCCCTTGCCTTTTGTCGTGTGGGCGATGACCACCGACGGGCGACCGGGGGTTAATGGCGCGCGCCCGAAGGCTTGTGCAAGGGCGGCATGGTCGTGGCCATCGACTTCGGCGACGCCCCAGCCAAAACTGCGCCATTTGTCGGCGAAGGGTTCCAGCGCCAGGGTTTCGGCAATGCTCGCCAGGCTCTGGATCTTGTTGTAGTCGATCACCGCCACCAGCCGTTCCAGGCCATGATGGGCGGCAAACATCGCCGCTTCCCAGATCGAGCCTTCGTCGCATTCGCCATCCGACATCACCACGAACACCCGCCAGTCCGCCGCTAGCCTCTGCCCGGCCAGCGCCATGCCAGCGCCGATGCCAAGGCCATGGCCGAGCGAGCCGGTGGAAATCTCCACCCCCGGCACGCCCTTGTGGCTGACATGGCCCGAAAACACCGAACCATTCTGGTAATGCTGCTTCAGAAAATCGGTTGAAAAAAAACCGCGTTCGGCCAAGGCGGCATAGACGCCAGCCCCGCCATGGCCCTTGGACAGGATAAACCGGTCGCGCTCCGGCCATGTCGGCCGGTCCGGGTCTAGCCGCAGCACGCGCCCGTAGAGCACGCCGAGAATGTCGGCTATCGACAGCACGGAGCCGATATGCGAGCTCTTGCCGCGGCTGGTCATCTCCACCGCATGCCGCCGGATGCGATGCGCCAGCACGCCCGTATCCATCGCCTGGTTTGCCGTCATTGGAATGCTTTCTCTATCCGAAAATATACATTTTCATTTATGTTTAAATAAAATGAAAACGATGAGGCACCTGTTTAGGAGTTAGTGTAAAACGTGCAAACACTGTCGATGACATGATCAACTTGATCATCTGTCAGAATATGATTCATTGGAAGAAGTAGCGAATTTTTAAAAAAAAGATCAGTCTTAGGCAAGTTTTGAGTGAAACCAAGTTCTTGAAATTGATGTAACGCAACACCACCCCATTGAATGATTGTTCCGATTTCTTGATCCGCCAAAAATGAACGCAAATTATCGCGATCATTGGAGCATATTTCGTAATTCTGAAAAATATCGAAATGGCGAGTATCTGCATCCGGCGCAGGCGGTAATTTCAATGATTTGATGTGGTTAAAAGCTGCATTGTACCGTGCAGCAATTTCACGGCGGCGCAAAATCGTGCTTTCATAATAAGTGAGTTTGTAATTTAAAATTGCAGCATGAATATTATCTAACCGCGAATTTGTTCCCCAGATATTACAATCTTTCGGAATACTTTTAGTGCTGTCAGCACCATGATTTCGCATGCGACGCACTTTGTCACAAATGGTATCGTCATTTGTAACAAGAGCGCCGGCGTCGCCAAAGCAGCCGAGTGTCTTCGAAGGATAGAAACTAAATACGCCCCATAGTCCGAACGAACCTGCGCTGCGTCCATTGATGCTGGCACCAAGAGCTTGCGCTGCATCTTCAATGATGTGGAGATTATGCCGTCTGGCAATTTTGTCGATCACATCCATCTGGCAAATTCGTCCATTGACATGAACAGGCATTATTGCTCGTGTTTTGGGAGTGATCGCAGCTTCGATTGCGTCAACATCCATCAGCCAGTCCAATTCCGACAATTCTATTGGTATGGGAACCGCCCCGGCGAAATGAATCGCTTGGGCGGCGGCAATGAATGAATGAGATGGAATTATTACCTCGTCATCTTTACCGAAACCAGATGCTCTCAAACCCAAAAGCATGGCGTTGGTACAATCCGAAAGGCCAACAACGTGCTTTACACCGATAAGTTTTGCAATGTTTTTTTCAAATTCTTCCACGTCGCGTTGGAGAATAAAACCACCACGTTGTGACGTTTCATGAGTGATGCGACGAAATTCGTCTGCACGCTCTGCATACAAACCAGCCCAATCAAAAAACGGAGTTCTTTTACTTGACATCGATAAATTACCTTCCAACGGTTGCTTGATATACTCTGATAATCAGAATTGACAGCCCGCCATCGTGTTACTAACAATCAATACCTCTCTCCAAGTTGCTTAGTCGGGACGACTATTTCATTATGGAAAAAGATGGTATCTTCAAAAGAATTAGCCCGCTCAATGGCTCACTGTGCGGATTTTCTTTTGTCTCGAACGTGTGCTGGATTTCTAACGCATTTCAGCAAAAGGAATCAGCGTAATCATCATCAGTTAATACGCAAATGCGGTGGGCAGCGCAATAGGGTTTCACCTGTCTTTTAAAAGATTTCGTGATTATAGAATCGACTCAGCCATCCTCTGATTTTGCGCCGCAACCCAAAACAATTTATAGTAGAAATTAATTTTGCATTTCTCGTATTCCGCGAGGTATTAAAACCAGTAATTCCATTTGGGTGTCGCTTGTGGACTCCCCTTGTGGCCCAGCGATCAATTGTGACCCCATTTTTTGGGATGAGGGGCGGCAATTCACCAAAATCTGACATGTTAAAATTTGAAGGGATTCCTCAGAGGATATGACCTATTGGATTTTTCAATTTATATCTTATAAAAATCAATAGGTTATGACGAATCTAACGTGAATATCGAATATAGTCTCAAACTTTGAGCGGGATTGGCCGCTACTGAAAAGTCGTATACAAAATAAAATTGACGAAATTTAACAAAAGACAATTAGATGATTCTAGCAGTGGAAAAAAAGCTGATTGCATGGGTGGTCAAAGTTAATGAATTTATTCCCGCTGAGGGAACAGGGACGCGTGTTTTGCGCGCGGGTCAAATTGCGCTGCGGCTGGAGCTTGCGGGATTTGATGTATCTTGGTTTGTCAATGCTTTTGACCACTTTAAAATGCAATATGTCACTCCCGACATCCAACGCTTGCCCTTTTCCAATAATGTTTCTCTGAAATACCTGCACGGTCGTCCCTTTGCGAAAAATGTATCGCTGGCGCGCGTCATGAACCATCTCGACATCGCCAGGGATTTTGCGGCCAAGGCCCGGCAGATGCCCAGGCCCGATGTGATTTTCTGTTGCTATCCGACGGTTGAGCTTGCCTATGAGGCGGTTCGCTTTGGCAAGGAATTTGACATTCCCGTGGTCGTGGATGTGCGCGACATGTGGCCTGACATATTCGAGGACATGATGCCCGTGCCGCGCTGGCTGTCGCGCCTGATACTTTCGCCAATGACCGCAAAAGCCCGGTTTGCCCTGCATGAGGCGACCATGGTGACAGCCATCACCGAGCCTTTCCTTGAATGGGCGTTGCAATTGGGGCGGCGTCCGCGGCGTTCCCTGGACCGCGCCGT
>JAYVXY010000134.1:0-17194 GCA_043784785.1 Aestuariivirga sp.
AAGCTTGGCAGACCATTCAGGCCCAGCAGGATTTGTGGATAGGCCTCTTCAATGGGGACACTCGGAAGGTAGGTCGAGCGCAGGTACCAATCGCCGTCATTCATATCGCCACCGACGCCGCCATGATACAGGGCATACTGATAGGCTCCAGCATAGAGAGGGCCGTTCCCCAGCGTGAAAGCATTGGCTGCACTATTGGCATCATTCAAAACATCAACCAGAAGAATGCCGTTTCCAACAGTCCATGCACCGGTACCGCCAACATTGTTGATCAGGATCGAAGTTGGTCCACCACTGACCAATGTTGAATCCACCACCAATACATCGGACATTGATGCGGCTGGCCCGCCAGCATTCAAGACCGTATCGAGCGCAAGGGTGCCGCCATCTGAAACATAGACACCCGTTCCGGCAGTTCCCGGAGTAGCGCTGCCCGTAATGCCAATCAGATCGCCAACCACGCCATCCTGCATCGTGATGACGCCGGCACTCTTGAAGCTCTCAAGATTGGTGAGCCAGCCCTGTTCAACGCCAGCATTGCTGATGTCGTGGATAGACGACGTGACATAGGATGGCCGATACTGGCCAGCCGTTACGACTGTTGCCGGGGCGACAACAGGGGCAAGGCGCAGGGTTGAACCTGATGCATTGACAAAGGCATCATTGCCTTTTCCGAAGTCAGCAATGGCCACGCCTTCCGTATCCCGCCCAAGATCGCGGTTTGTATCGGCAAAATTGCGTAGGTCAAACAAGGCACCCGAGGCATTGGTGAAAACATCGTTTCCGGAACCAAGTTGGAAATAACCAGTTACCGTGTTGTTGTTATTAAAAAGCGTCGTGCCAATACGAAACGGATTTGGATCCGCAGGGATGCCGAAACCACCCGGTGCAACAGGCGTGTCTGGTTCGTAAACCTTCAGAACAAGATCAAGATTTCCGCCCAGCTTTGTATTGTTATTGAGGGTCAATTGGCCGGGACCAATGCGATAATTGCCAATCGTGCTGGGCGAGCTGGAGTCAAGGTTGATTGCGGCAAGCACGGTATTGGTCGGATTATTGCTGAAGATGCCAGCCGTAGCAACGCCGCTAAAGGGAATAAAGGAAATCGTTTCACCAGCAATGGAGTAAATTTGCTGCTGATTGGTCGAGTTGTTGAGATTGAGGGTTACGTCATGGCCACGCAGGTCAATGGCAGGGCCATTGAAGTTATTGATAATGGATTCGGCGCTGATATTGGCCGTTCCTGAACCGTTTTGGCTCGAAAAAAAAAGTGGCGTGCCCCAATTGATGGGTCTGGGAAAGGCAAATGAGGAAGGAATGATCTGTGTATAGTCATCGACATTCAGGGTCGTGCCTGCACCTTGGACCTGAACCATATACCAATGCACTTGCATCGCGTCAGCAACCACATATCCCGCAGCGCCGTTGGCATCATAAGGATTTGCGGGGGAGGATGAAATATGAAGGGTCGTGCCATTTCCCGTAAGACTAATCCCTGGCTCATTGGTTAGAGGATTACCATCACCGATGCAGGTCATAACCGGACCAGCAAACGTGCAGGAGGCCAGTGCCTCACTCTGAACACCAAGGAATGACCCTAATAAAGCGACTGTCGTCAGCAACAGGCTGTGCTTGAGCTGCTTTCCCGGGCCATTACGCTTCGGCCTAGTAAATGATTCCAAAAAGCAATTCAGGTTGAGAGTTTGCTTCATTATTATGCCCCCATTAATTGAGTACGGTCTTTATGCAGCCTAAGATTACATTGAGTGGTTTGGCACATAATAACAGAATTACAACTATTGTATGTATTCCTAATAATAAATCAATCTTTAATTGCATTTAAGGACATACCAAATTTCTGCTCGGGAGCTGCTTTGCAACACTGTTGGGGCAGTGACCTCATTGGTCTCAGATGAGCATTCCGGGATACTTCTCTCGTGGGGTTTTGTAATGACGGGATCAAGTGTCCGGGTCATCCAAGTGCATCATTCCATTTGAAACTGACTAGCGTTCGCTTCCATTCACTCATCCAGATAGGTAGAGTGGATTGGGCCATTTATGTGAACAGACCAAATGCGACTGCTGCTTGTCGAAGATAACAGGGATCTCTCAGATTGGCTGGCGCGGCTTTTGCGCAAGAGCAACTATGCAGTTGACTGTTTATACAATGCCGAAGATGCCGATCATGCTGCTGCGACAGGAGATTACGACCTTCTCATCGTCGATATCGGCTTGCCGGTTCTGGACGGCATGGGGCTGGTCAAAAATATCCGCGCGCGCGGCCAAACCATGCCTATTCTCATTCTCACAGCGGTAGATACGGTCACCAGTCGGGTTCGCGGACTAGACTTAGGGGCCGATGACTATCTTGTGAAGCCTTTCGAGATTACGGAGTTGGAAGCACGGATTAGGGTACAACTCCGACGGCGCGGCGGTGTTGCTGTTTCGCAAATAGCCTATGGAGATTTGAGCTTTGACATGACGGCGCGGCAATTCACCTTGCGCGGCTGCGATCTCGATTTAACCAACCGTGAATACACTGTGTTAGAGGCCCTGATTAATCGTGCTAGAACCCCGCTGTCCAAATCCGCGTTGATAGAACAGGTATTTGGTTTTGAAGATGATGCCGCACCAAATGCCCTGGAAGTCTATGTTCACCGCCTGCGCAAGAAGATCGAAAATTCCGATGTAAGAATACTCACGCTGCGCGGGATGGGCTATGTGTTGAGGAAGAACAATGCTGCAACCCACCCATAGTCTTCAACGCACTTTGCTGGCGATATTATTGTTGCCACTGGGCTTGTTGTTGATTGCCAGCGGCTTGCTTGCGTTCAGACAGTCGCAAACGACTGCGGGACTCGTGACTGACCATAATCTATTGGCTTCAGCGCGCGTTATGGCACAGGGCATTCACGTGCAGGATGGTGTGATCGATGCTGTGATCTCGCCGGCCGCCATCGAGATGCTGGCCTCAGCTGAACATGATATGGTTTATTATCAATTGCGCGGGCCTGATGGATCAATTCTGGCTGGTCAGCCTGATTTGGCCGGTTTGGATTCTGCTGTAGCAAATGAAGAACCAATTTACTTCAATCGCAATTTTAGAAATCAACCCATTCGCGCGGTGCAAGTGAAACAACAGATCATTGGGCAACCTGTCTCTGGCCTTGCAACGATTACTGTTGGTCAGACGCTTGCCGCGCGCAATCGACTGGTTCAAGATTTGTGGTTGAAGAGTTTTGCGCCCCAAGGCTTGTTAGTTTGTGCGGCTGCATTTCTGGCATGGATGGGTTTGCGGCGCGGGCTTGCCCCACTCAACCAACTCAGGGCAACCATGAATGAGCGCCGCACAGGAACGCTGACTCCATTGGAAGCTCCATTAGCCCCTGTTGAGGTGCAACCGCTTGTTTCGTCGCTGAATGATTATATTTCACGTCTTGGTTTGCTGATGGAAACCCAGCGCCGGTTTGTGGCTAATGCTGCGCACCAATTGCGCACCCCCTTAACCTTGCTCAAAACTCAAGCCACTTTTGGGTTGAGAGAGGACACCGTCAGTGGCAAGAATGAGGCGTTGCATGGCCTTATCATCACATTGGATCATTTGACGAGGCTTACCAATCAACTCCTTGTGTTGGCCCGCGCCGAGCCCGGCACCAATCACGGGGCGAGGGTTGATATTGACCTGGTGCCGATCATCAGAAAGCTGATGGAAGACTTTTCGAGCGCGGCACTAGACCGCGATATTGATCTTGGTTTGGAAATAAAAACTGAAACCGCAGTTGTACATGGCAATCCAACATTGTTGCGTGAATTGATGGCCAATGTGATTGATAATGCGCTGCGCTACACCCCCCAGAACGGCACAATTACGGTGTTGCTGTGGGCTGCGGGCGCAATGATCAAATTTATGGTGCAGGATACTGGCCCCGGCATTGCCGCCGATGAGCGCGAAAAAGTTTTTGAAAGATTTTACCGCGTAGACGGATCAACGGCGGATGGTTCTGGTCTTGGTCTTGCCATCGTCAAAGAAATTTTATTGACCCATGGCGGCGAGATCATGTTGCGGGGGCCAGCTTCCGGCAGCGGGCTGATTGTTGAAATCGATCTGCCGCAAGTTTAAGCTTGGGTATCGCTGGCAGAAGGCGGACGCCACTTGGCCAGACGGTGTTCAATCAATGTCATCACATATTCAGCCAACAATACCACCACGAGAACAATAATGATCGCGGCAAACATGAGTGGCACGTCATGAAGCCCCCGCGCCAATTGAATGACATGGCCGATGCCTTTGTTGGATCCAATAAATTCACCCACAATGGCGCCGACAATGGCGAAGCTGAAGCTCAGATGCAGCGACGCAAAAATCCAACTCATCGCTGAAGGAATAATCACTGAGCGCGTCACCTGCCAATTTGACGCGCCCAGTATTTGCGCATTGGCAATCATGGCACGATCAGCTTCGCGCACGCCTTGGAAGGCATTGGCGAAGACGATGAAGAATACCATCACGAAAGATACAGCCACTTTCGAAGCCAGTCCAAAACCTAAAATGAGGATGAAGATGGGTGCCAAAACGACACGCGGAATCGCATTCAGGACTTTTATATAGATCGAAAATATGTCTGAGAGCATCTTGTTGCGACCAAGCGCAATGCCGCAGAAAATACCAATCAAAGATCCCAGAAAAAAGCCCATGAATGCGGCACTAAGTGTGTAGTAAAGATGCACCCACAGTGAAACGCCATCGCTGCCTTCAACAATGAATTCCCATAGTCTTGCCAAAATCTCAGTCGGATAAGAATAGAAAAACGCGTCAATCCTCTCCGTGCGGGCTGCAAGCTCCCATGACCCAAGCAACACCACAAGCACAACCAAACGCCAGAACAAGACCTGTATTTTACGGCGGCGCGTCGCAGCACGAGCTGCTGCTTCAATCTCGGCATCGGATGTGCCAGGGGCAAAAGTGATGGAGCCATCCTTGATCGATATTGATGTCATGTAACTAATGCTCCTGAGGCATAACCTGCTTGCACTTCTTGCTTGAGATCATTCCAAATCGTGCGGGACAGATCGATGAATTTTTTATCATACCGAATTTCGGAAATCACGCGCGGGCGTGCAATATCAATTTTGTGAACAGCCTTGATCGTGGCTGGGCGCGTGGTTAGAACATAGACCTTATCTGCAAGGCCAATCGCCTCTTCCAAATCGTGCGTGACAAACACCACCGACGCCTTGGCTTCGCTCCAGAGGCGCAGCAGTTCTTCATGCATCAATACGCGCGTTTGAACATCGAGCGCTGAAAAAGGTTCGTCCATCAACAGGATTTGTGGCCGATTAATAAAGGTTTGCGCTAACGCAACACGCTTTCGCATGCCACCTGAAAGTTGATGCGGATAATGATTTTCAAATTTCGCCAACCCAACGCGGGCGATCCAATCATGGGCCCTCGAATAGGCCGAGGCCGTTTCTTCACCCCTAAACTTCGGGCCTGCGACCACATTTTCGAGTACACTCCGCCAAGGAAACAATGCATCCGACTGGAAAACAAAACCAATGCGCGGATCAATGCCTGATACGGGCCTGCCCATCACTTTCACCTCGCCGGAGGATGGTTTGCCAAGACCTGTAATGAGATTGAGCGTTGTTGATTTACCGCAACCGGTGGGGCCTACCAGGGCTATGAACTCGCCGCGGGCCACGCTCAGGTTAAAATCATTCAGCGTCGTGAATGATTTTCCATCCGGACTCAAAAATCGACGGCTCACATTAATCAATTCAATTGCTGGACTATCGTCATGTTGGGCAAGTGCCATGAAAAATCCTTCACTGCCTAAGCAGTGGTTTGGCATTGTGAAAGTAGAGCCCCTCCGCCAGCGATCTAGCGGAGGGAGAACTTTGTTACTTGGCTGCTTTCACGAACTCTGTCGTATAAGTTTTCGACAGGTCAATGGTTTTGCCTTGCAGATGCTTTGAAAAACCCGAAAGTACGGCAAGAACTGTTTCAGGGCCGCCAGCAGGCATCACCCCATCAGGTGTGTACATGCCCTTTCCGGCTTCGAGTGCCTTGGTCCAGCCTTCCTTGTCTCCCACCATGAATTCTTTTGGCATCTTGTCAGCGATTTCCGCGGCACTATGCGTGTTGATCCACTTCAACGTCTTCACAAAAGCATTGGCAAGTTTTTGTACCGTTTCTTTATGCCCGTTGACCCAATCAGTGCTCATGTAAAGTGAGCTTGCAGGATAAACACCGCCTAAGGCCGCCTTGGCACCTTCAGCCGTGCGCATATCAACCAGAACTGTGCCATCGCCAGCTTTCAAAATGCGTGAGATGGTGGGTTCTGTGGTCATGCCGGCTTGGATTTGATCAGTTTGCAGTGCCTTAATAAATGTATCACCAGCGCCCACGGCCACCGATGTAAAATCACCCAGCTTCACGCCAGATTTCGTTGCAAGATATTGGGTCAAGAAATTGGTTGAAGAGCCGAGGCCTGTCACTCCGAGGTTTTTGCCCTTCATGTCGGCAAATGATTTAATTTCAGGATGCTTGCTTGAAACAATTTCAACTTCGCCTGGCACTTGATTGAGTTGCACGACGGATTCGACAAATTTGCCCTTGGATTGCAAATCAACGCAGTGATCATAGAACCCCACCACGCCCTGCACCGCTCCAGCTAACATCTGATCTTCAGCGTCTACACCGGCAGGTTCGTTCAACAGCTCGACGTCAAGGCCTTCATCTTTAAAATATCCAAGGGCTTCAGTCAGTTTGGCTGGCAAATAAATCTGCTTTTCATAGCCACCAACCATAATGCTGACTTTTTCTGCATCAGCTGCAACGCCTGGCGCAGCACTCAATGCCAGTAATGTCGCCGAGGCAAGCAAAATTGATTTGAATTTCATGTTATTCTCCCATTTGGCGTCGATCTCGGATTCCGTCGACGTTTCGGATAGAATAAACCACACCAAGCTTTCATCCACCTTTCAGATTCTGATAGGCTGTTAGACAATGAACACGTAATATGCGAACCGTTTCGTTTCGAAGGGAAATCTCAGATGGGTACAACTGCGTGGGGCATAGAGGCAGCCGCTGTTGCGGCGGCTTTTTTGGCGTCTTTGGTCGAGGTTGTTGAGGCTTTCACAATTGTCTTAGCGGTGGGAACTTTGCGCGGTTGGAGGCCTGCTGGGCTTGGCACGATGGCTGCTCTTGCTGTGCTGGCTTTGACGGTGATTATTTTTGGGCCCCTGATTGAACAGGTTCCAATTCATGCCTTGCAATTAGCTATTGGTGTTTTGCTTTTATTGTTTGGAATGGGTTGGTTGCGCAAAGCAATCTTGCGTTCAGCGGGCGTTATTCCGCTGCATGATGAAGATTTGATCTACGCCAAAGAGTCAGCGCTATTGCAAGACGAAGCGAAAAGAAAACACACGTCCCTGCAATGGATTGCGGGCATCACTGCCTTCAAGGCCGTTCTGCTCGAAGGGCTCGAAGTTGTTTTCATCGTGATTGCAGTCAGCGCTGGTCGCGGGCTGATTTGGCCCGCTTCCATGGGGGCATTGGCGGCTTGTGTGGTGGTGTTGATCACTGGCATCATCATTCACAGGCCCTTGTCGCAAGTGCCAGAAAATTCACTTAAATTCATGGTCGGAGTGATGCTCTCATCATTCGGTGTTTTTTGGACTGGCGAAGGGCTGGGCGTGGAATGGCCTGGGCGTGATCTCATGTTGGTCGCCTTTGCGGCACTGTTCCTGATTGTCGGCCTCGTCACCGCGCGCAGTTTGCAAAACACCTTTGTAAATGAGAAAAAACCTTAGTTCGGATCGGAATAAGCAATGGAAATTATCAAAGACGTTCTGGCTGAATTATTCAGCATGTTTGTAACTGATGCGCGGCTCACACTGGCCACAATTATCTTGGTCGCTGTCGTAGCGATCTTGATCCTGGCGCTGCATGTTAACTCGCTGGTGGCTGGCTTGGTGTTGTTGCTTGGTTGCTTTGCAATTGTGATTGAAGCCACGATCAGAGAGACCAAGGTACGAGTAAAAAGATAAGCCCTATTCGCGCGGCCTCATATGGCAGGGTCTTTATCTCAACGGTTTTTTATATAGGCTGAAATCGTCGCAGCAGTGCCATGGCTCCACAGACTTTTCAATGCGGCGGCAAATTCGTCAGCCATAATTGATGACTTTCCGACCTCTCCATATATATCATCCATCGCAAGCCAGGCCGCCGGGTTGGCTTTGGCTTGGATTGCCACACCTTGCAAACGATTCCAATTTGGGTCGTTGGGTTCAACGATTTTGCCACTATCTGTGGTGCCGAAACAATAACGACACCAAAGGGCGGATTCGAGTGCCAGACCCTTGATGGACTTTCCCGCCTTCAAACGATCAGCCATGGGAGGCACGATGAATTTGGGTTGGCGGTTAGAACCATCAAGGGCCAGGCGCCTGATTGTGTCGCCAATCTTTGGGTTAGCAAAGCGGCGCACAATCAGGTTGTAGTAATCTTCCAAACTTGTGTTCGGCACGGGAGGTACAGTAGGGATTATTTCATTGCGCTGTACTTTTTCGAAAAAGGCATGAATCAATTTATGTTCCATGGCTTCGTGAACGAAATGCACATCAAGCAAGCCACCGGCATAGGCCAACAAGGCGTGGCCGCCATTGAGAATCCGGATTTTCATATATTCAAAGGGGGTGACATCATCCACAAACTGCGCACCAACTTTTTCAAAGTCGGGGCGGCCCATGGTAAAATTATCTTCCAGCACCCATTGTTTGAACTCTTCACAAAATATGGGCCACTGATCCTTCACACCAAACGTTTCAGCACAAATTTTTCTTTCGCGGTCGCTTGTTGCAGGCGTGATACGGTCCACCATGGCATTGGGAAAAGACACATTGGCGCTGATCCATTTGGCCAATGCCGGGTCAGCCAATTCAGCCAGCCCCACCACGGCGTTTTTTGTAACCACACCATTGTGAGGCACATTATCACAGGACATGACTGTGAATGGTGGCGTGCCATTGGCACGGCGCGCCGCGAGGCCCGCAACAATGAAACCAAAAACCGTATCCGGCGCATTGAGGTTTTTTGAATCCGCGACAATGGACGCATTTTTTTGATCAAATTTCTGCGTCGCCGGATCAATGTAATAGCCGCCTTCAGTGATCGTAAGTGAGACAATGCGAATTTCAGGGTTGACCAATCGCGCTATTATTGCATTTTTGTCGGCAGGCGGAATGAAATCAATGAGTGGGGCCGTGATGTGGGCGGTACTGAGATCATTATCTTGTTCCACAATCGTTGTGAGATAATCCTGAGCCACCAAAATCTGGCGCATTTTTTCATCGGATGGCATGACGCCTGCACCCACCAAGGCCCAATCATGGTTCAGGCCCTTGTTGAATAAATCGTCAAGATAGACCGCGAGGTGGGCACGGTGAAAATTACCCACGCCAAAATGCAAGATGCCCTGCCGCAGTTGGGCGTGGCGATAAGTTGGAACGGCAAGCTTTTTGCCGAGGCTCTCAAGATTTGCAGCCGACAGTTCTATCGCCATTGGGCACTCACAAATTTAATTATCAACGGATTGAAAGGCCCTGCGCATCAAATTTGTGAATGCGGGCGGCATCTGGTTTTAATGAAATTTTGTCGTCCGGCTTGCCCGCAAATTCCCCTGGTGCACGCACAACCAAACGGCCCGCATCACCAGCATCAACATGCAGAAACGAATCTGAACCCAGATGTTCGGTCAGCAGAATCTTGCCTTGCCAATCACCACCTTTACCCTTCACAATTTCAATGTGTTCGGGGCGCACACCGATGGTCGCAGTTTTGTATTTGGCGGCAATGTCGCCACTCACAAAATTCATTTTAGGTGAGCCGATGAAGCCTGCAACGAACAGTGAGTTTGGCTTGTTATAAAGCTCAAGCGGGGAACCCACTTGCTCAATTTTGCCTCGGTTCAGAACCACAATCCGGTCCGCCATCGTCATGGCTTCAACTTGATCATGCGTTACATAGATCATGGTTGCACCCAAATCCTTATGCAGCTGCATGATGAAGATGCGCATGTTCACACGAAGTGCTGCATCAAGATTGGATAGCGGTTCGTCAAACAGGAAGCCCGATGGGTTGCGTACAATGGCACGACCAATGGCGACACGTTGGCGCTGGCCGCCGGAAAGTTGACCAGGCTTACGATCAAGATATTCCGTCAGGTTCAAGGTTTCGGCAGCCTTGGTAACTTTTGGGGCGATTTGCTCTGGCGTTTCGCCCGCCATTTTCAAGCCAAACGCGATGTTGTTGCGCACGCTCATATGCGGATAAAGCGCATAGGATTGGAACACCATCGAGAGGCCGCGCTTTGCCGGTGCGGTGTCGGTCATGTCCTTGCCGTCAATCAGGATTTGGCCAGACGTCAAATCCTCCAGGCCTGCGATCATGCGCAAGAGGGTTGACTTGCCGCAGCCCGAGGGGCCGACAAAGACGATGAACTCGCCATGCTTGATGTCCAGATCGGCACCAGGAATAACCACCGTTTCGCCAAAGGCTTTGCGAACTTTTTTGAGTTGGATTGTGCCCATATTATTTCACCGCTCCGAATGTAAGACCACGTACGAGTTGTTTTTGTGAGAACCAGCCAACGATGAGAATTGGCACAATTGCCATGATCGATGCTGCCGAGAGTTTGGCCCAGAACTGACCTTCTGGACTGGAATATTCCGAGATGAAGAAGCTTAAGGGGGCTGCGAACTTGTTGGTCAGATTGAGGGACCAGAAAGCCTCATTCCAGGCCAAGATGAGATTGAGCAGGCAGGTTGAGGCAATGCCGGGCAACGCCATTGGCGTCAGAATCTTGGTCAGCTCATTCCACAGCGAGGCACCGTCCATGCGCGCTGCCTCAAGGATTTCGACAGGCAATTCCTTGAAATAGGTATAGAGCATCCAGATAATGATCGGCAGGTTGAGCAACATGACCAAGGGCACCATGCCCCAGAAACTGTCGATCAGATTGTAATCACCCAGATCGAAGCCACCCCAATCCTTGAATATCAGGCCGTTGCGATTATAGAGCAGATAGATTGAAATAAGAGCACCAGCAGGCGGCATCATTTTCGTCGACAACATCCACAGCAAGGTGTCCTTTGTGGCGCGGGTCCAAACCCAGGCTGATACGGGGAGCACGAAAATGAGAAGCAACAGAAATCCGACGAATGCGTTATAGGCATGCCAGTTGTTGGAATACAGAACCAATCCGTCAAAGGCTGCCGCGCCAATGACCAGGGCAAGCCAAGTCCACCCGCTCCAATTATTCGCCGGTTTGGATTGCGGGGCGAAAGCCATCGACCACGCCGCGGGAACGGCAAAGATCAAGCCGAGCAGCGTTGAAAGTACGGCAATCACCGTGGTGTTGAAGACATAGCGAAGATAATTCGAACGCTCTTGAACGATACCAAAATTCTCCAGCGTCCAAGGTGTCGTCAAAAAATTCTGCGGTAGTGTGTAAGCGTCCGACTCGGTTTTGAATGCGGCCACGGCGGTCCAGAAGATCGGGAAGAACAGCAGCAGACCAATAACCCAGGCCACGATCGTGATAGCAATCTTGCGTCCGGTGGTTTGTTTGAGGGCCATGGTTCAGGACTCCAGATTCTTGCCGACGATGCGGACGAGGAAATAGGACACAAGATTGGCGAGGACGACCGCAATAAGACCACCTGCTGCAGCTGCCCCCACGTCATTGGAGTCGTTCAGCTGTGAAAACACGAGATAGGTGAGATTGCCTGCGAACCCGCCCACACTTGTCACCTTGATTTCCGCGAAAATGCTCAACAGGAAAATCGTTTCGATCAGGATGACGACCGTGATGGGCCGCGAAAGATGCGGAAGGATGATATAGCGGAATAGGCTCGTAGGCGGGGCCCCATCCATCGCTGCGGCATCTTTTTGTTCTTCATCCAGAGACTGCAAGGCAGTCAGCAAGATCAAAGTGGCGTAGGGCAACCACTGCCAGGTGACAATGATAATGACCGAGACGAGGGGATAGGCCCCGAACCAGTCAATTGGCTGGGTAGACCCAAAAAGGCGCTGAATGGCGGCAAACAATCCGAAGACCGGATGCATGATCAGGTTTTTCCACACCAGGGATGACACGGTGGGCATGATAAAGAAGGGCGAAATCATCAGCAGGCGCACAATGCCCCGACCCCAAAACGGCTGGTCGAGCAAGAGCGCCAGAAAAACACCACCAACGATGGTAAGCACAATCACTGAACCCACGAGAACCAATGTGTTGATCAGGTCTTTGATGAAATAGGGATCATGTATGAAATAATAGAAGTTCGAAAGCCCGAACCAGCTGGTATTGTCTGGATCCTGCAGATTATAGCGCAGGAACGCGAAATAAATTGTAAGGGCGAGCGGGACAAAGGCCCACACTGAAAGGGCGATGAGCGAAGGTGCCAGCGCCCATTTGCCGATTGCCCGTGACTGGTTTGTTGCCATGAATACCTCGCGAAGCCAAAAGCTCAACCACCCTCGCAAAGCAGGGCGACTCGACCTCTAACTGTATCGTATTCCCCGCTTTCGGCGGGATTGATTCTGAAAAAATGTTGGGCGGTCGTTACCAACCGCCCATTATTTGTTACTTGATGTAACCAGCTTTGGTCATTTCAGCAGTGGTATAGTCTTGTGCTGCCTTCAGAGCATCATCAGAGCTCATTTGACCAGCAAGGGCTGCTGAGAACAATTCACCCACCTTTGTACCGATACCGGCAAACTCAGGAATGGATGCAAACTGCACACCGACATAAGGAACTGGCTTAACAGTTGGATGTGTTGGATCAGCAGCATTCATAGATGCCAAAGTCATCGCCGCAAACGGCACTTTCAGGTATTCTGGGTTGTTGTACAATGATGTACGCGTGCCAGGAGGAACGTTAGCCCAACCTTCCTTCGCTGCTACGATATCGCCGTAGTGCTTGGAAGTTGCCCAGCCAACGAACTTCTGAGCAGCGTCAATCTTCTTCGAACCAGCAGGAATTGCCAATGCCCAAGCCCAGAGCCAGTTGGCACGCTTGCCGAGGCCCTTGTCAGGAGCCAATGTGAAACCAACATTGGCGGCAACTGAAGAAGCCTTTGGATCAATCACGAACGAGCCAGCAGCTGTAGCATCTGCCCACATGCCGCATTTGCCGGTTTGGAACAAAGCGAGATTCTCAGAGAAACCATTGCCTGAAGCACCTGCTGGGCCGTCATCCTTCATCACTTTCAGATAGGTGTTGAGGGTATCTTTCCACTCTTGCGTATCGAATTGTGGATGCCACTTTTCGTCGAACCAGCGTGCGCCGAAGGAGTTGGCCATGGAACCAATGAAGGCCATGTTTTCACCCCAACCAGCTTTGCCGCGCAAGCAGATGCCGTTTACGCCATTGGCGCGATCGGTCATCTTGTTGGCAGCGTCAATGATGAAGTCCCAGGTTGGAGCGTCTGGCATTTTCAGGCCAGCTTTGTCCATCAAGTCTTTGCGATACATCACGAAAGAGCTTTCGCCATAAAAAGGCGCAGCAAAGAGTTTGCCGTCCACAGAGAGACCGCCGCTCACAGCTGGCAGAATGTCTTTTGGATCATCCAGACCAGCAAGTGGAACGAGCCAGCCTTTTTTACCCCAGATTGGGGTTTCATACATGCCAATGGTCAGCACGTCATATTGGCCACCCTTGGTCGAAATGTCCTTTGTAACCTTCTGGCGAAGATCATTTTCTTCCAAGGTCACCCAGTTCAATTTAATGTCCGGATTGGCTTTGGTAAAGTCGTCGGTCATTTTTTGCATGCGGATCATGTCACCATTGTTCACGGTGGCAATCGTAAGCGTTGTTTCAGCAAATGCGGTTGTGGCCAAGCAGGCCAATGCGAAGGCGCTCAAAACGCCTTTAACTACGGATTTCATTCAAATTCCTCCCAAATTTTCTGTTGGGCTTTTGCCAACAGAACGGGCAGATACTCAGTCTGGAATGAAAATGAGTCAATAGGAATTGCGTGCTGCACTGCATCAATTCGAACGACAACATCAGAATTCTGGCAATTACTTCAGGAGTTGTGCAGCCATGGCTTCATTGGTGATCAAGCCATTGACCAGCCTTCCTTTTAGTGCTCCGCGCACCGCCTTGATGCGATCAGCTGCCATGACAACGCCAATAACCTTGCGCGTTGCAGGTCTTGCGAGCGGGACACTGAGCACACGGTCATTGGTCAGGCCTTCGACCAGGTTGCCTTTTTCATCATAGGCCCAGCCTACTATTTCACCGACGGCACCTGCGCGCATAACCGCTCGCATTTCGTCGGGTTTTACAAAGCCATCGCGCAGCAGTGCTGCATCATCACCAACACTACCAATGCCGACATAGGTTACATCTGCTTGTCCGGCCAATTCCAGCACATTGCGCAATGGCTTTTGGGCCAGCAGCAAGTTTTTTTCGTGGATAGTTGTCGCAATTACCGGAAGCGGCATGGGATAGTGCGGAGCCTTCACACGTTCACCAACGCGGCTGGCAACATCAAACAATGATGCCGAGCCGTCAGGCGCAATATTGCCGACCAATGCCACAATCTTATGCTGTGGACATTCCATCGGCGTCAATTGTTCGGCGACTGCGCGTAGCATGCGCCCCGTGCCCATCGCGACAATAACCGGATGCGAGGAAATCAAGTATCGCTCAAGATCTGCGGCCGCCGCCTCTGCAACGCCGACGGTCATTGAATTCAATTCAGGGTCACTGGGCACGACTTCACAATAATCAATGCCGTAAGCCGACTTAACTTTTTCTGCCAGTTCCAAACACACACCGATAGGATGATCGAGCCTTACTCTGATCAGTTTTTCAGTGACCGACATCGAGACAAGTCGTTGTGCTGTTTGGCGAGAGACGCCAAGTTTGCGCGCAATTTCATCCTGCGTGTTGCCCGCAATATAATAGAGCCAGCCCGCACGCGCGGCCACATCGAGTCGACTGACATCATCTTCGTATTTTCGCGCCACGTGGCTTGATCCCTGATTCCAATTGCTGCTCAAATAGCTCTTTTGCTGATGCCGATTTCCACAAAAGTGTTCAACAAGCTTGGCATGTCGGGGATCACTTTGGCTATAGATAAAGCTTCGGGCAGGCGGTAGCCCGCTTTCACGTGTGAACCGCCGGCGAAATGCCAAACCTCCATGCCTGCCGCTTTTGCTGCCAGAATGCCCATTTCACTGTCTTCAATCACCAGACAAGTTTTTTGTGAGACATTCATTTTTTCGGCGGCATAAAAGCAAAGGTCAGGGGCGGGTTTACCGTAGGGCGCACCATTTCCCAGCGATAAAACCCTTATAACATTGGATTTGTTGGCCTTCTCACTACCAAGTGATACATAAAGGTGATACAAATGGGTTATAGGTGGCTATCACGAATGCAGTACGCAACGCGCTCTCGTCATGGGATATGGAAGTATCGCCGTGCTGTCCCTAAGGCTCTGGCTATTGCGGCGGGTAGAAGCGAGATTATCGTCTCGCTACGGACCAGAGATGACCGAGAAGCGCAGCTTGCTTACGTGAAGGCTCATGGTGAAGCTGAAGCCTATTTGAAAAGTCTGTCTCGCATGGCAGGCAATCCCAAATCAATAAATAGTGACAAGGAAATTTGGGAGCTTAGCAAAGCATTCATGCGGCAACTCAAGTTGCATTACGTGCCATTAGCCGACTTGAAGGCCCAAGAGTCATTTGACGATGGGCCATCACAACTTGAGCAACGGCTTGATCTAGTCGAGGACCTAGGCATAGACATTAATGATACAACTTCGCGGGACCGCGAGATCGAGGCGAGTTGGAAAGCCAAAGCTATTCTTGGTACACTGAAGCGTCCTCAATTCTGTATGTCAGATGCCGTGCGGGTTTATTTTGAACAACGCGCACCTGAACTTGCTGAAATGTCGCCACGGCAAGAGAGGCGCTATCGCTTTGACAAGGAAAATGTTGTTAATTCCCTTCAAAAAGCTCTTGGCGAAGATAAACCTCATGCGACCATTAATCGTTCCGATGCAAGAACCCTGCGAGACTATTTCAGAAACAAAGGGCTGGCTATCTCCACCGTCAACAAGCATGTCAAGACCGTTGCTACAATTTGGAAAGTTGCGGCGCAAGACCAAGAGTTGGCTTCGGCCAATCCATTTGTTGGTCATACAATCGCTGATCCTGTTCCTAACATTGAGAAGCGGAGCACTCTTTCGCCAGAGGAGGTCTCCGCCCTTTTAGAACGCAGAAGTCACATGAACCCTGAGTTGGCTGCGATTCTCACGGTGTTGGCATATACAGGGGCTAGAGTTGCTGAGATTACGGGGCTTTGTTCAATTGATTTTGCTCGTGGCAACTCAACTAATATTCCCCATATCATCCTCCAACCTAATGCGCTCAGGGGTCTTAAGAGCCATTCTTCCCGGAGGAAAGTACCTTTGCTTGGGGAGGCCTTGAGTTCATTAGCTGCGATGGTTCACGGCAAGGCCCAAGATAGTAGCCAGCCAATCTTTGAACGTTACAGCGGTGACAGCGGCCCCACTAACGCATCCGCAGCACTCATGAAACAATTACGGGCGGCAGGGATCACTGACAAGAAGAAAACCATTCATTCCTTGCGCCATACAGTCAAACAGGCTCTTAGAGACGTTGGGTGTCCTAAAGATGTGAGTGACGCTATTCAGGGGCATAGTGCGGGGAGTGCTTCGGCAAGCTATGGGAGTGGATATAGCCTTGAGGTAATGAATGGGTGGCTGATGAAGGCTTTCCATATCACACGCTTGGAATGATCTTTCACTACTTTAACAATTAGAAGAGTGAACTTAACCAGTCAGCGCGCGCAAGACGATCGCAACCCCAAAAAGGATTGCCCCGATTACCAAAAGCAAAGAAGAAACCGTTAAATCAAAATGTCAACCCTTAGAGCAGTATTCACGGTTATGTGCTCATATGTAATAGCGGGGTACTTCGCCGAACCTGTTCCCATCTTTGCTCCCGCGGTTGCAAGTGAAGGCAATCAGTGCAATGTGTCCTATGCCTGGAACAAACATGATCAGCATCCACCATCCACTATCGTTGGCGTCATGGAGCCGTCTCACGGTTGCCGAAACGGCGGCAATTGATAACAATACAATAACTAAAAG
>JAYVXY010000135.1:0-5642 GCA_043784785.1 Aestuariivirga sp.
ACGCGGCGCTCAATGCCAAATTTCTTGAGTGCATCTGGAAAGCCAAAACCCATTGAGATCACGCCAATGGAACCGACGATCGAATTCTCATCTGCATAGATTTCATCAGCCGCGCAGGCCAACCAATAGCCACCAGAGGCAGCGACATCTTCGCAAAAGGCATAGACCGCTATTTTATGTTCGGCCGCCAATGCACGAATGCGGTTGGCGATGATGGCCGATTGAACCGGCGAACCACCGGGGCAGTTGATAACCAAGGCCACGCCGGAAATGCCTTTCTTAAAGGCCTTCTTCAATTGCGGTTCGAGGCTCTTGCCGCTCAAAGTTTTCCCGCCAATGCTGCGCTCAGAAGCGATGACCCCTTCGAGACGCAGGATATTGATGACATGAGTTTTCTTGCGAAAGCGCGCGGGGATTAGTCTGAAGAGGCGTTTGAACATAGCAACCATGTAAGGCGGGCCCTTACAAATATCAAGTTAGCGAAGATGCCAAGCAGCTCCATCACGCAAAACCGCTTCTGCGTCGGGCGTGAAACTGTTATCTTGTTCATGCAGGTTCAAGCCTGGCAGCAATTGCAACGGCGCTCTCGAACCCTTCACGCCTTGCACAATCACCCGCGAAGCGGCGGTTCCGGCGCGGGCATAAAGCGGGGCCACGCGCACATCACCAAATTTGCCTTCCATGCTTTGTAAAATCTTGCCCAGCGTTTCAGCACGGTGAATCAATGTGACAGTACCACGCAAGGTGACCATGGCGTGAAGCAGCTTGACCCAGAGATCCAAATCATCTGGCCCGAAGGAATGGGCCTGGGCTTTGAGCAAGGATGGCGATTGCGTGACTTTGCCATCTTCGAAATAGGGCGGGTTGGCAAATGCGTGGGCAAAGGAGCCATGCTCAGGCATGTGCGCCAAATCACGGCGCATCGCGTCTTTCACATCTCCGGTAATCACGCGACAATGATCGCTGAGATTATTGCGCTTGGCGTTTTGCTCGCAGAGAACGGCATAACGGGAATTCAGCTCAATGCCTGTGATGTGCAAAAGCGGATTGCGCGCCAGCAAACACATGGCGGCAACCCCTGCCCCGATGCCCGCTTCAAAAACCGTTTCACCATCAACAGCCGGAATGCTGGCCGCCAAAAACACAGCATCAATGCCAGCGCGATAACCTTTTTCAGGCTGCAGAATTTGAAGTTTGCCGCCCAGAAACGCATCATCCGTCAGCGAAGCAGGCGTGGCTGTGCCAGCCGTTCCTGAACGGGGTGAAGGCGACGGTGCTGATTCAGTTGCCAGTTGCATTTCCGCTAACCTATCAAAGTGATGGTTAGCGAGAGGTTACCACGGCCAGCGAACTTTCCAATAAATATCGCATAAGGTGTATAAATATGTAAACGCAACTTTGTATGGCAATGAGTTGAAATTTTGGCTTGTTTGCTTTCGTCCACAAAACTGCTAACAATTGGTTAACAACACAGAAATGACACAAAGGGTGACGGGCGTGACCAAGCATAATCTTTTCTATTTTTTGCTTATCAGTGGCACTCTGTTGTCGACACCAACGCTCAGCGCTGATATCGATTTTACAACACTTCCTGCGGTTTCTGAATTCAATGGCAAAGTCGAATTCGGCGGCGGCACCGCAGGCTCCACAATTCTGGGAAATAGCGGCGAATTTTATGGCGCAGCTTCGTTGAGCATTCCGCTTGGTGAGCGTTTTGGTTTGCAGGCTGATTTTGCGAATGTGAATGCATTTGGCCAAAACTCAACAGGCGCTGCCGCACATCTGTTCGCGCGTGATCCAAAATCCTATCTCATTGGCGGTTTGGCTGGCTATGCAAATTTTGGTGCAGCAACGGGCGCTTGGGTTGGCCCTGAAGCGGAACTCTATCTTGACAATATCTCCATTGAAGCAACGGCAGGCTATATGAGCCTCACGCCAAACGGTGCCGCAAGCCAAGACAAATTCTTTGCTCTGGGTGATATCGGCCTCTACGCCACTGATAATCTTCGCTTGACCGTGGGTGCCAGCAGCATTGCTGATTTCAAAAGCGCCCATGCTGGCATGGAATGGTTGTTGAGTGATACGGGCATGCCGGTTTCATTCAAAGCCGATGGCCGCATTGGTGATGATAATTTCTACAGCCTGACGGCAGGCATCAGCTTCTATTTCGGCGGGCCTGAAAAGAGTCTGATTCGTCGCCATCGTGAAGATGATCCACGCAACCGTGTGTTTGATATTTTCAGTGCAGGTGGCGTGCATTTGGGGCACAGCGCAATAGTGCCTTTGCCTGATTGCATTTACGTTGAGGGTAACCCTATTAATGTTCCTTGCATTCCGTCTACATAAGAATTCCGAGACGTTAAATGATCGCTCGTGAGTGATTATTTTTTAATTGCGTTTAGGTATTTTATGAATTTACCCGCAGGCGTTAGCGGCAATTTGTCGACGATACTGAATTTAATCACATAATCCTGCTTCAATTCTTTGCGCAGCAGATGGGTGAAGAATTGTTCTTTGGTAAGATCACGTTGGTGTGTTGGCTTGTAACGCACCTCAATTTCATTGATGCCAATTTGTACAAACTGCCAAAATTCAGCGCCAAGCGTGGGCCTCAAAGAGTCAAAAACCGCAGGCCCAAATTTTGTTCCATCAGCCCGTTTAAACAAATGTTCAATTCGCCCGGAAACTTCTTTGATGACAGGCAAACGCTTACCGCAGATACAAGGTTCACCCCATGCCCCCAAATCACCTTGTTCATATCTGATGAAAGGCTGCGGCGTTGCCAAGAATGGTGTTACGATAATTCGACCGGTTTGGCCTAGTCCACAGGGTTGATCATGGTCATCGAGAATTTCAATAATCACAGTCTCCGAGCAAACATGATAGTGACCACCCGTCTCGCAGGTATACCCAATACGCCCGGCCTCTGTTGAGCTATAGCGCCCGCGCATCTTTGCGCCAAAGGATGTGGCTACGGCTTCGTGATATTCGGGCTCGTTTTTCAAGCCAAGTGTCATCACTGCATCCAATTTATGGAATAAACTGCCTTTCGTCATCTCCAGCGCGGCGGCATAGGGATGGTTGGCTTGGGCATAGAGATACTTGGCATTCACTGTGCGTAAATGATCAAGCCGTTGTCGAATAGGTGCATTTTGGTCAAACACATAGCTCTTGCCAGCTGCGGCTGAAGGATCCGAGTGGCTGCCCCAGATTCCCCGGTCGCGGGCGGCATCAGCTTGCCAACCATCCGGCAGATCGCCGAACCAATCGACCATGGCTGCTGACCAATCGACATTCCACCAACGATGGGCACGCCAATCATTGGCAAGGCCAACAGCTTGCATGATGTATGGATTACGAATTCTGATCGGCAGTCCGGTCGATCCGGATGTTGAAACCACAGCCGTTGGGCCATGGCCAGCGGGTAATACACTGGCTTGCATAGCGTCAAAGTGTTGCGCCACATCTTCGCGTTTCAGAATAGGTAGCTCGCCCCAGCGCGCCCAATCAATCGAGCCATCTGATTTGAAGATACGGTTCAACCGCTCACTATAAAACGGCACATTGGCTTTGGCGTGGCGCAGCAATTGGCTAAGCTGGCCTTGTTGATAGGCCTTCATCTGCGCCTCAGGCCAAAACTGACTTTCCATCAGAAATTCGTAGACCAGAGAAGCGTGCACGCCTGGGGGTGAACTCATGGCGCTTTCACCCAACGACAATGCTAATGCATGTTTTCATCCGTCAGAGTTTTAAGGAAAGCGACGACTGCGTCAATCTCTTCGTCGTTTAATCGCGGTTGCTCGCCAATTTTTCGATCATATGGGACTTCGCTTATATTCACATTCTGCTGTGCTGCGATTGGAAGATCATTGAATTTTTGAACGGCACCACCTGCATCTTTCGGATACCAAAGCTCAGGGTTGGTATCTCGGGTCACATAAAACTTAACGGCATCGCGCAAATTTGAAAATGAACCATTGTGAAAATAAGGTGCTGTCACTGCGACATTGCGCAATGTTGGAACTTTGAATGCGCCACATAATGATTCCAACTTGATATCTGGAGGCAAGATTTTTTCCAAGCCTTCGCGTTTGCACAACCCGAGATCAAAATAATTTGCATCGGCATTGGCAGGAATGTTCATGTTGCGGGGCAGTCCCAAATTATCATAGGTGAAATCGGTAAACAGCCAGTCGGTAGGATCATTCGAATCGGTCTTGCCGGCATGACAACTGGTGCAATTGCCTTTCTGCGGGTCTTTGAACAATTCAAAGCCATGGGTTTCCTGCGGTGTAAACGTGGCTTTGCCCTGCAACACAGAATCAAACTTTGACGAAAATGGCATGAAGCGCGCGCTGCTTTCGAAAGCCGCGATCGCGGTTGCGGCATTGTTCAAAATCGTTTGTGCATCCTGCTTGGCGAAAGGCCCGAACTCGGCTTCAAATTGGGCAGCGTAACTGGCATGCGCAATTTTGGCCGCAATGGCTGCCGCATCAGCATTGTTCATTTCGATTTTGTTCAAAAGTGGCCCATGAACCTGATCGGCCAGTGAATTGGCCCGGCCATCCCAGAATTGGCCTCCGGTGGGGGTTAGCTTGACTTCGCCTTTTTCGTCGGCCTCACCTTTAAAAATGAAGGGAGGGCTGTAGGCCATATACATCAGGGTTGGCGCATTGCGGGTTCCCAGCTTGTCGGGCGTGCTGCCTTGCGAAACGGCGTCAATCGGCGATCCGCTATTGCCCGTGAAGGCGTGGCGCTCGTCATGACAAGATGAACAGGCTTGGCCTGCAGGCTCCGACAGGTTGGTATCATTAAAAAGCAATTGGCCCAGTTGCTGTCTTGGGTTCAACGTGTCTTCTGCCCACGTGGTTTGACCTCCGCACACAGCGCCCGCAAAGAGCATCACCCCGCATATTATCCGTTTCATCACGTCCATCCTATTATCCGACTAATTTACTCGTATATAGGTTTTCTGTGATCGTCAAGCCCGCCCAGCGGCAATGGGTCACCTTTGAATCAGGGTGCCATTGGCTGCTTAGTGCTCTGATAGAATTGATAAAGGTGCCAAATGGGTGTGGTGATTGCTTTTGAAGGTGGACAGCGTCAGGAGGCTTCGCTTGATAAGCTTGTCGCCCTGACGACATCTGATATGGCCTTGGTGAATGAGTTCATCTTGGAAAAGGCCCAGAGCCATGTGGAACTGATTCCAGAGCTTGCCGGGCATCTGATTAATTCTGGCGGCAAGCGCATTCGCCCGATGCTGACAGTGGCTGCGGCTCGCATGTGCGGTTATACGGGCCTGCACCATTTGAAGCTGGCGATGAGTGTGGAGTTTATGCACACCGCCACTTTGCTGCATGATGATGTGGTGGATGAGAGCGATCTCCGTCGTGGCAAGCAAGCCGCACGGGTGATCTGGGGCAATCAGGCGTCGGTGTTGGTGGGCGATTATCTACTCGGCCAGGCGTTTAAAATGATGGTGGAGACAGGATCGCTGGATTGTTTGCGCATTCTATCAGATGCTGCCTGCACCATTGCTGAAGGCGAAGTGTTGCAGCTTTCGGTTAGCCAAGACACATCAACGACTGAAGATTCTTATTTGAAAGTGGTGGGGGCCAAAACTGCGGCGTTGTTTTCGGCTG
>JAYVXY010000136.1:0-17123 GCA_043784785.1 Aestuariivirga sp.
CCTTTCGCTTTATCCAACCAGCAGCATCGCCAAAACCGAAACCGCAGTCTTTGCTGGCGGCTGCTTCTGGTGTGTGGAATCTGATTTTGACAAGGTGAAAGGTGTCATCTCAACCACCTCTGGCTATGCTGGTGGCACGATGAAGAACCCGACCTATCATGATCATGAAGGCAATCAGGAAGCCGTGAAGGTTGAGTTTGATCCTGACATTGTTCCTTATGACAAACTCGTAGCCGGCTTCTTGCGCACCATTGATGTAACCGATGAGGGCGGCCAGTTTTGTGATCGTGGTGATAGTTATGTCTCAGCAATCTGGACGATGAATGATGCGCAAAAAGCCGCCGCCGAAAAGGCCGTGAAAGATGCCGAAACGCAACTTGGAAAAAAGATTGTAACTCCGGTGAAACCGTTCACCACCTTCACCGACGCCGAGGATTATCACCAAAATTATCACTTGGGCGAAAATCGTATTTTCACGCGCTTCGGTTGGGTCAAACAATCCTATGCCTATGAACAATACCGTCTGGGCTGTGGCCGCGATGAACAGGTAAAAGCCGTGTGGGGCAATCAGGCCTATACAACCGGCAATTAAATAATTTCGTCTTCATCGGCAATTTGCTGCGGGGCGCTGCGTGACTTGGCCTTGATGCGGGCCACATGAAACAAAGCGTCACCACGATTGACGATGGGCAAATTGGTGCGGCCTATGATGATGCCATCATCTTCCGCCAACACCGAAACCTGCACCAATCCTAACGGATCAGAAATAACACCAACAGGTTCGCCCACCCCAACCCTGTCACCAATGCGCCGCACCGAATGCAAAATGCCGCCGTCAGGTGCACGCAACCAAGTGCTGGCCGAGGAATGCACGGGTGCAAAATGGGCCAGTGTTTTGGGCGCGTCGGCTGTCATGCCGATATGTTTCATCACCCGCAAAGTGCCTTTCACAGCAGCTTCAATTGCCGTCTCATCAAAACGCAACGCCTCGCCACCCTCATAGAGGATAACTTTAATGCCATGCTCCTTGGCACTTTCACGCAAACTGCCTTCGCGTAGTTTTGACGTAAGGATAACCGGCGGCGCAAAGGCCTCAGCCATCGCCATCAAACTCTTATCATCAGGGGCGATGCGAATTTGCGGCAGGTTGGTGCGGTGCAGGGCTGCCGTGTGAAAATCCACACCAAATTGCGCGCGCGCCACGATTTCACGGAAGAATAAATCAGCCAGTAAACCGGCCAGTGAACCATGATCAGAACCCGGGAATGAACGGTTGAGATCGCGCCTGTCGGGCATATAACGCGAGTGATTGAGAAAACCGAATCCATTGACAATCGGCACGGCCAACAATGTGCCAGAAATATCTCTGACTTCAGGGGCGGCCAAAATGCGGCGCACGATTTCCACACCTTGAATCTCATCGCCATGCACCACGCCAGAGATGAACATCACGGGCCCCGGTCTGTCACCATGCACCACATGAACCGGCAAATTCATCCTTGTGCTATTGGCTAAGACCGAAACTTCAAGTTCGATGGTTTGGTTGGTGCCCGCAGCAATCTGCCTTCCGCCAATTTCAAAAGAGCTCATCCTTGCCCCCGTGTTTTCGTGCGCCATGGTTTGGCGTTCTTTTCTAGGAATTCAATAATCGCCTTGGCAACATCTTTGGTAGAGGCCGCCTCAATACCTTCAAGCCCGGGCGATGAATTCACCTCCATCACAACGGGGCCTCGTTTCGAGCGCAACAAATCAACACCTGCCACATTAAGGCCCATGCTATGCGCGGCTTTCAGCGCTGTAGCTTTTTCCGCTGCCGTAAGAGTGACCATTACAGCGCTGCCACCACGATGCAGATTGGAACGGAACTCTCCCTCGGGCCCCTTGCGCTCCATCGCCGCCACAATCTTGCGCCCCACAATAAAGGCGCGAATGTCGCGGCCCTCGGCCTCCTGCACAAATTCTTGCACCAGAATATTCATGTCGGCCCCGCGAAACGCCTCGATCATTGATTTGGCGGATTTATGGGTTTCTCCCAGCACCACACCAATACCCTGCGTGCCCTCCAACAGTTTAATCACGACTGGCGCCCCACCGACAAGTTTCAGAATTTCTTCTGTTCGACTGGTTTCATTGGCAAAGGCAGTAACGGGCAACCCCACGCCATCGCGGGCGAGAATTTGCAGTGAGCGCAACTTGTCGCGTGAACGACCAATCGCCACGGATTCATTCAACGGATAAACCCCCATCATTTCGAATTGGCGCAACACCGCCAAACCATAAAATGTGTGGCTTGCGGCAATGCGCGGGATCACCGCATCAAAGCCTTCCAGCTTCTCGCCCATATAGCGAAGCTCGGGCTTGAGCGATGTGATGTTCATATAGCAGCGCAAATAATCAATCGGCACAATCTCATGCCCGCGGCCAACGGCAGTTTCCATCAAACGCTGATGCGAATAGAGTTTTGGGTTGCGGGTAAGCAAAGCAATTTTCATTTGGTTTTCTTCTTGGCGCGGCTGATCAGAAATGATCTTCCCGGGTGAACAATAAATTTTCCTTTGATTGAGTTGCGCCCCAGCAGCATGGGCACCCCCATATCGGTGCGATCAGTCAGTGTTGTCTCAACTGAAAAGCGATGGTTTCCAATCTGAATCAATATCTCAACAATTGGCCTTAATTCACTGAAACCATTAGAACTTTTAACTTTTTTGATGCCCGCTAACGGGACTTCAAGCCGCTGCATTTTTGCATCAATGTCAAGCGCAAATGAAACGCGCTTGCCTTTGATCAAAATATCTTCGGCATGAAGGGCGGCTGTGCGCGCACCCGTATCAATCTTTGCCACCAAAACACCAGCCCCAAATTCAGGCAACGAAACATCCTCGCGCCAACCAATGAGCGGAGTGGGATATAATGTGGGGCGGGTGGCAGGCATGGTACACACGAACCTATTAGAAATGCGATTGTTTTACTACTGACACTTGGTGACATTTGTCCATGCTAATGATTCAGCAACGCCGAAACTGGAACCTTTGTAATGCCCCTCGCACCATTCGAAACACACTCCGCCAAAATGGGGATGGTTTACCTCGTCACCATCCATGCACCCGCTGAAGACATTGATCGCATCATGGTGGCGGTGACTGAAATTACACCATTGATGATGGGTGAGAAGTTTGACCAGAATGCTTATGAATTTGCAGCAGGCGTTGAGCGCTACCGTCCCCTGCAAGGCACCCACACAGGCGCTGAAACGCAAACACGAAAGCGCCCCGGTGTTGTGTGTGTGAACTTTGAACTGCCGCTCGAACAAGTTCTCCTCGAACGCGTGGTTGAAGCGGCTTTTCAGATTCATTCCTATCAAGAGCCTGTGATCCGCGTACAAGAGATTCTATCGTGCCGCTCCAAAGGCCGCGATGATAGCAAGAACCCACATCGCTGGTGGAACGCCTCGGCTGATTGGAAAACCCAAAAGTGACGGAGGCACGCAACACTTACCGCCTCGGGCTTTTTCTAATCACCACATCTGCTGTGGCTTGGAGCACGGCGGGCCTGTTCACCCGCATGATCCCGCTGGAACAGTGGACATTGCTGGCCTGGCGCGGTGTGTTTGGCGCATTGGGCATCTGTGCCGCGATGGGGTTTTTGAACCCCAAGACATGGCTTAACGAAGTTAAAAGCATGGGCAAGCATGATTGGCTCTATGCCGGCTTAGGCGGCATTGCGATGATTTTCTATATCACATCTTTGCGCTTCACTTCGGTGGCGCATGTTGCCGTTATATATGCAATCATTCCATTTCTCGCCGCCATTTTGGCGTGGTTTATTATGGCCGAGCGCCCGAATTTGAGCGCTATCTTCGCGAGCCTTGCGGCATTGGCTGGAGTGGCTTTCATGGTTGGATTTGGCCAAGATGGGAGTTGGTTTGGTGATCTTCTCGCCCTTGGTATGACGTTATTGATGGCCATAATTGTGGTGGTTGCGCGTCGCTTTCGGTCAATTAAAACCATGCCCGCAGCGGCTCTTTCGGCCTTGCTAAGTGCGGCGGCCTGCTGGCCTTTTGGTCACCCCTTAGACGTAACTGGAAATCAGTTTGTTCTGCTGGCGCTGTTTGGTCTGGTCAATTCTGCACTGGGGCTGGCGCTTTTTACGTTAGGGGCAAAATTGTTGCCAGCCATTGAAACCGCATTGATCGGTTCGCTTGACGCACCTTTGGCCCCGCTTTGGGTTTGGTTGGCTTTTAGCGAAACCCCAAGCCACTCAACGCTCATCGGCGGCGCAATTGTCTTCGGAGCTGTTGTCGCTCATGTCGTCTACGCGGCTACATAACCGCGACGGATTCGCCCGTTGTTCCCGTCTTCATAGAGTCTGGGAGCGAGGGTATTTTGATGGGTCGGTTCGTATTTAGTTTGTTGGCAGTGTTGCTTTTGTTGTGTGTTGCGGGTTTCGCTGTGGATCGATTGGTTGGTGGGCAACCCGAAAGCAAAGTTCTGTCCGGTGCTGAAAAATCGGCCTGTGGGATAACGGCGGAAGTGACCGAAGGGCCTTATTATGTTTCAGGCACGGCGGCCCTTGTGGATGGCAATCTCAACACCACCAATCTGGCCGGTGATCCGATCCGAATCTCTGGCCATGTCTATGAAGGCATGGGCAATGAAAGACCCATCGCCAACGCCATGATTGAACTCTGGCACGCGGATGCCTCCGGTAACTATCACCCCAACAACAATGGCACTGTCACCAGTTACAAACCCGAAGATATTGCCCTGCGTGGTTTCATCAAAACCGACGAAGCAGGAGCATACTCATTCACCACCATCTATCCCGGCGAATATTCAGGCCGCACCCGCCACATCCACGTGAAGATCAAGGCCGATGGCATGCCCGACCTCACCACACAGCTGATCCTCGCAAAAACCGGAGATCAAATCAGCTTTGATGACGATACGGTTTCGCAAGGCTTGCCAAATTGCCATCTGCTGAAATTCGACACTGCAGCAAAACCGCAATCCGCCAGCTTTGATTTCAGGCTTGCAACACGCGAAGAATAGTGAGCGCTGCAACCAAGATAAAAGCAGCTCCAGCGCAGCGCCCGATCCAGATCGTTACGCGTGGATTGGCAATCAGTAAGTCTCGGCTCTTCGCGGCGGCAATACCCAAGCCACCATAAATCGTCATTTGGGTGAGAATTGTCAGAAGGCCCATCACCAAAGCTTGTTGCCACACTGGGCCAAAGCGCGCCTGAATGAATTGCGGATAAACCGCCAGCACAAACACATAGGCTTTCGGGTTCAAAATACAGGTTATGAAGCCTTGCCCAAACGCTGACTGCAAGGATGCGGCACTGCGCTCGCCGATGGAAGAAACGGTGATCGCGCTGCGCAATAACGTATAGCCAATCCACGCCATATAGGTCGCTGATGCGAAGAGTATCAGCTGCAATATAACCGGCGCCATCTGGGTGATAACGCCCACAAAAAATGCGCCAAAAATCGTGTGAAAAACCCCGCCCACCATGATGCCAGCCGTGGCGGCCATGCCCCGCGCGCGCCCGCCAATCAACGAATTGGCCATCACAAAAAACATGTCCATGCCCGGCACAATGATGATGCCGAACAACAACAGGAAAAATATCCAGAGATTTTGGGTGTAAGTCATATTCAGGGCATAACAGGTTCAACTGTCAGCAATTGGCAGCAGCGTAGTAGTTAGATTTCGGTGATCACGCTGATGCCGAGTCCCGAGAAGCTGTCCATATTGGCCAGAGCCGTCGGTGCCTCATCCAATGTAATCCGCTTGCCAATCAACTTCTCTGGCCGCAACCGCCCTGCCTCAATCATCGCCAGCATATCAGCATATCGAAACGCCTGCATGCCATGGCTGCCGCGGATTTCAAGTTCATGCGCGATGATGCGGGCCATGGGCACTTTTGGTGTTGAATGTTCATCCAGCATCAAGCCCACCTGCACATGCCGCCCACGCCGGCGCAAGTTTGAAATGGAATTGAAACACGTCACCGGATGTCCCAACGCATCGATGGAGAGATGCACCCCACCGCCAGTGGCATCGCGCACGGCTTGCGCCACATCAGAAACTTTTGAACCATTGATCAAAACTTCAGCGCCCAATTCGCGCGCAAAGGCAAGCTTCTCTTGGGTTAAGTCAACGGCCACAACCCGCGCGCCCATCGCCACCGCAATCATAATGGCTGAAAGGCCGACACCGCCGCAGCCATGTATCGCAACCCATTCCCCTGGTTTGCAGCGCCCTTGATCAACAATGGCGCGAAACGCGGTCACAAACCGGCAGCCCAAACTGGCCGCAGTTTCAAAGGCCATTGATTCCGGCAAGCGCACCAAATTGGCATCGGCATATTCCAGCGCCACATATTCAGCAAATGAACCCCAAGCCGTGAAGCCCGGTTGAAATTGATTTTCGCAAATATGCTGGTGGCCCGTGTGGCATTCGAAGCAAAGGCCGCAGCCTGCCACGAAAGGCACGGTTACACGGTCTCCCAGTTTCCAGTTTTTGACATCGCGGCCCAAGGCAGCAATGGTTCCCGCCAGTTCATGGCCCGGAACATGCGGCAGTTTAATGTCCGCATCATGCCCCATCCAACCATGCCAGTCACTGCGGCACAGGCCGGTGGCCTCAACCTTCACCACAACGCCAGAATTGCTGGGCGTGGGATCAGCAAGTTGAGTGATCACCGGTCGTTGCTGAAAAGCTTCAAAGTAAACGGCGCGCATCTATCGCCCCCAAATTTGTTTCAAAGTCCGCAACCAATTCTCGGACGTGATTTTTCGGATCAACCCGTCACCATATCCGGCCTTTTCCATGGCCTCTACCAGATGCGGCAATCCGCTTGCATCTTTGATAAAATTGGGAATGCCAGCCCCGTCAAAATCCGAACCAATTCCAACACAATCTTCGCCAGCAAGATGCAACATATGATCAAGATGACGGATCATCGTTGAAGGTGAAATATCGGATTGGTAGGTGCCATCCTCATTCAAGAATATCGTAGCGAAGTTAAGACCAACAATACCACCACTTTCTCCGATTGCTCTCAGTTGATCATCAAGGAGATTGCGGGGTGATGTGCATAGCCTATGCACGTTGGAATGGCTGGCCACAATTGGCGCATCTGAAAGTTCAGCTAAATCCCAAAAGCCTTTGAGATTGAGATGCGAAACATCAAGCATCATGCGTAGGCGATTGCATTCGCGCACCAAGGCCTTGCCAGCTTCTGTCAAACCCTCACCAATATCCGGCGAGCCTGGGAAACTAAATGGAACGCCATGGCCAAACACGTTATCGCGGCTCCACAAGGGCCCGATTGAGCGAAGGCCCATGCCATAAAGCTCTTCCAATCCTTGCAAGGAAGGGCCGATGGCTTCGGCCCCTTCGACATGCATGACTGCAGCAATCGCCCCCACAGCCATGGCGGCGCGTATATCGGCAACACTGCGGCAAATTTGAAAACCATTATTGGGCGTGTCGCGCCCGAGCGCAAAAAGCATCGCAGCCATTTCGAGTGTTGCATGCATCGCAGTCTCTTGACCGACTGGTGTGTAAGGCAGCGGATCAAGAACCTCGCGGTTAACGCCGTCATCAGGAGAAGGCGTGAATATGGCAAACAGCCCACCGGCAAAGCCGCCATCATGAATGCGTGGCAAATCGAGATGGCCCGTTTGCCCTCCGTCGACAAAATCGGAAACGGCTCTGGCAGATTTTTTCTGCCAAAGCCGCAACAGCACATCATTATGCCCATCAAAGATTGGATAGAGCAAGATTATGCCTTGGCGTGCATCTGCTCAACATATTCCCAGTTCACCAAATTATCGACAAAGGCTTCCAGATATTTTTGGCGGGCATTGCGATAGTCAATGTAATAACTGTGTTCCCACACATCGCAGCCGAGGATTGGCGATGCACCATGCATCAAAGGGTTTTCGCCATTTGGTGTTTTCATGATGACGAGCTTGCCACCCTTAACGGCAATCCAAGCCCAGCCCGAACCAAATTGAGTGAGGCCTGCTTGCACAAAATCAGCGCGCATCTTGTCATAGCCGCCAAGATCAGCATCAATTGCTGCCGCAAGCTTGGCCGGCAAATTTTTGCCGCCACCATTGGGCTTCATCCAGTTCCAGAAATGATTGTGGTTATAATGCTGGCCCACATTGTTGATCAGGCCTTGGGCCTTGTCAGCAAAAGCCACTTTGCAAATATCTTCGACCGAAGCTGCAGCCAGAGGCGAATCTTTCAGCAGATTGTTGCCATTGGTCACATAAGCCATGTGGTGCTTGTCGTGGTGAAATTCCAAAGTTTCCTTCGACATATAGGGGCCCAGAGCGTCATAAGCATAGGGCAGGGCAGGCAGTTCGAGGGCCATTTTTCTTCTCCATTGATTGATAACGGTGTTTTAGTCTTTTGAGTGCTGCGAAGCAAGAAAAGTAAATCGCGTGCCACTTCAATCCAATTGTCGCAAAACAAGAGCAATGCTAGAGTAAAAACATCAAGTGGAGATCGTCATGCTGGATCATGTTGGATTGCGCATCAATGACTATAAGCTTTCAAAAGTCTTTTATGAAAAAGTTTTGGCGGTGTTGGGTTTTGAAGTGATCATGGAAATCACACCAGAGATGACTGGCGGTGATGCCCATTGTGGCTTTGGTAAAAAAGGCGGCGACAACATTCCTTTTTGGATCGGCACATCGCGCCCCTTGTCAGGTCAAGTCCATATCGCGTTCGTTGCCAAAGATCGTGCAGCGGTTGACGCGTTTTATCATGCAGCCCTTGCTGCGGGCGGCAAAGATAACGGCCCACCCGGCCCAAGGCCAATCTATCATCCTGGCTATTACGGCGCATTTGTGCTCGACCCTGATGGCAACAATGTGGAAGCGGTGTGTCACAAGGCTTAATCAGCCTAACTCGCTCACCTTATGGCTGGCTTTTTCCAGCCACGCCGGATTAATCTCCACGCCCCAGCCCGGTGCATCCGTCACAGTCGCCTTGCCATCCTCGATTTTATAAGGGTTGCCAAGGAACAAGCCGTCTTGCCAAGGATAATAATCCAAGCCTTCAATTGAGAACTCGAGATATTTTCCGGCGTTGGGAATGGCGCGCAACAAGTGCATGGTGCACATGGTTACCAGTGAGTGATTGGCAGCGTGAGGCGTAATCTTGAAGCCAGCCTTATCGCCGCGCTTGCACACTTCCATGGTGCGCAACATGCCCCCGAGATACATCACGTCCGGCTGAAGAATATCAACAGCGCGTTTTTCAATCATCGCATCCCAAGCGGTGAATTCGCAATCCTGCTCGCCGCCTGCCACATCGATGGCAAGGGCTTTTGTTACTTCTGCAGTCTGGTCAAACTCCCAATAGGGACAGGGCTCTTCGAAATGTGAAATGCCTTCCTGCTCAAGCAGTTTGCCCACTTCGATGGCGCGCTTGGGTGAATAGCATGAATTGCCATCCACCAATTTTGCAACGCCATCACCAAGGGCGCGTGAAACCACAGGCACCACAGCTTCCGTGCGGCCGGGCCATTCATCCTTGTCGCGCCCGCATTCGGCACCCACACGCCACTTGAAAGCATCAAAACCGAATTCATCGCGCAGCTTCATAAAGCGCTTGGCTTCATCTTCTGGGGTAATGTCACGCTTCATCGAGGAGGCATAGGCACGGATTTTTCCGGGGCTGCCGCCAAGCAGCGTGGCCACTGGCTTTCCTTCAAGCTTCCCGCGCAAATCAAGCAGTGCCGTATCAAGCCCGGTCATGGCGCGGCGCAAGTAACTTCCTGGATACTTATGTTCGCGCTCGCTGATCAAATTCAAGGTATCAGCAAAATCCAAAGCATTGGTGCCCAGCGCATGGCGTGCCACTTGGCGGTGGAAAATTTCGCAGGTGAGGTCGGCATTATAAGTTGAAACTTGCCCCCAGCCTTGGGCGCCTGAGTCAGATGTGGCCCGCACGAAGCCAACAAATTCATTACAGAACGTTTCAAGTTTTTTGATTTTCATGTGATATCCCAGCAAATGGCTTCCCGAACCAAATACGCGAAGCCACTTTCACAATCAATCAGGCTTTGAACAGTGGAATACCTGCTATGCCCATTGCAAAAATTCCGGCCGTCAAAACCACCATGGCAAGGCAGGCCCCATAAACCACTCGTTTATCGCCGCTTAACGCTGCAAACGGAATGAATTGAGTGGCATGCAGCCCCATAAAATGCGCCACCCGCAAGTCACCACCTGTGGTCGACCAGTTGAATAGCGGCAATCCGCCAGCATCATTGGCAACACCGCCAACCCAATGCCCGGTTTGCCCACCCATATAGGCCCCCGCAATTGTGCCCAACGCAGCGCCCACCGTTAACCCAAGGGCTGCCGCCTGTTTCCAAACATCAGTTTCGCTTTTGCGCCAGATCTGCCAACCAATATAGAACGCCGAAACCGTCATTGAAACGGCACCCAGCCCCATCAAACTAAAGGCAACCGAAGTAATCGGTGTTGAAAAGTTAAAGTGCGAAGCCTGGCCAAGAACGGCGCATATAGTCATGTAAATATTTTCGGCCCAACCACACAGCACCATAATAATCACGGCGCGATTAACCCCCACTGTGATGGTTGGAAGCTTGGTCAAAGCCCAACTCACAGTTCCAAATTGTAAAGCCACCGAAAGAAAAAACTTCGCCGGCTTTTCCCAACCTCTCACGCCATTGATCTGGCGCGGATCAAAAAACGGAAAGATGGAAAGCACCGCAGACAAGGCCAGCATCGTCCAAACCGAGTGCCACAGCCACGGGTGGCCGCGGCGCACATCGTCGATCAATCCAAACAATCTGGTTTGTTGAAATTTTACAGGCTCAAAAGCAGGGCTCATCATGCAGTTTCTTTGCTTGCAAAAGCCGTTCGCACAATCACGAAACCAAAATAACCAATGGGCCCAAACAAAAACGTGAGCGGTAACAGCACGACAAGAAGCAGGCGCGATAGACCTTGTTTCATAATATCGCGCGCGATTGTGGCACCGATGAAAAGATCAAAAGTCAGATAATGCACCCAGCCCGCCAGCGCGACCCAAGGGGAGGTGAAAAGCCTTTGGACATTGACCAGCGTGTCAAACCCGCCCTCAGCCTTGAAGAAGAAAGCACTGACCAAAATCGTGTAAAACAATGAAAGTCCGAACGGCCAGATGCGCCCGGCAATCACATCGCGCAGCAGCGGCTTATTCAAAACAACGCCGACTACCAAAATAATCCACCCCAGCAATGCAGCTGCGTTGACCAAACTAAACAAGAAATCCGCAGTCAATTGAAATCCCTCCCATCTTGACAATGAAAACATTTAATATGAATTAATCTGACACTGTCAAGTTATATTTTTACATTGTAAAGATAAGTGGACTATTGTAGCTTCCTTTTACCTTAAGACCGTCATTCCAGCGTAAGCTGGACCCCAGCCTTCGCTGGGGTGACGATCGGTAGGAGTAGCCATCCCAATTCGAGCAAAGCCAATTGCCCACCCCCAAACCCTATCACCACGGAGATCTACGCGAACAACTTCTTCTCGCTGGAGAACTCGCGCTGGCCGAAATGCCACTGGCAGAGGTTTCATTGCGCGAGATTGCCAGACGTGCTGGCGTTTCCCATGCCGCCCCCAAGCATCATTTCCCGTCCATGGGGGATCTATTAGGTGCGATAGCCGCGCGCGGATTTCAGAAATTTGTGGAAGCCCTGAATGAAGCTGCCAACAATGCCCATGAACAAATGCCAGAGGCCCGACTGATGGCTATGGGCCGGGCCTATTTCCGCTTTGCTGAGGCCAACCCGGCAGTCTATGGCTTAATGTTTGGCCAGCTTGAAAACACTAAAATGACACCAGGCCTTACCCAATCCGCCTATGAAGCGTGGTCGCAGTTGGAAAACGCGGTTGCCCCCATCACTGGGTCAAATCGAGCTTCATTGGGTGCCATGCATGTCTGGTCTTGCGTACACGGATTATCAATGCTGAAAGCCGCGCATCGCCTGCCGCCCCATGTTTCTCTGCACGCCTTGGAAGAAGATAAACTGCGCATGATGATTGCAGGGTTGAAAGAAACATAATGGAGTTCAGCACAATTGCATTGTTAGCACTTGCCGCCTGTGGTGCAGGCTTTGTCGATTCCATTGCGGGCGGCGGCGGGCTACTTGCATTGCCAGCGCTGCTTCTGGCGGGGCTTGATCCGGTATCGGCCTTGGCCACCAACAAGCTGCAAGGCACATTCGGAACAGCCTCGGCCACTTATGCTTTTTGGCGCAAAGGCCACATCAAAATCAGCGCGCATGTCCCAACAATCATCGCCACATTTGTTGCAGCCTGTTTGGGTGTTCTTGCGGTGAATTATGCGCCCAAGAATTTTCTCAGCATCGCTTTACCGATTTTACTGATTGCGATTGCGATTTACTTCGCCTTTTCACCAAGCTTCACCAATGAGTCAAAAGCGCCGCGCATTCCACCACAAGCCTTCGCGTTCGGCATTGCGCCAGCACTGGGTTTTTACGATGGTATATTTGGCCCTGGTACAGGTTCATTCTTCATGTTGGCATTGGTCACATTGTTGGGTCTGGGGATTGTGCAAGCCACCGCAAAAACCAAGCTGTTGAATTTCACATCCAACATTGCGTCACTTTTAATCTTTGCTTTTTCAGGCAAAATCATCTGGATGGTTGGCCTCACCATGGGTGTTGCGCAATTTGTTGGTGCACAATTGGGTTCAAGATTCGCCATGAAGCATGGTGCAAGAATCATCCGGCCGCTCCTGATTGTGGTATGCGTCGCAATGGCCATCAAGCTGCTGCTTGATCCCGCCAATCCATTGCGGCAGTTATTTTAGAAAAGCGAAATCGAAAACGGATCGAGCGCAGATACGTCTTGTCCCAAGCTCACATACACAACGCGGTCTGGGTGGCGATCATCAATCACGAAATACGCAGCCGTATCAACTGCCAGCCCCAGCTCTCCACAGGGAGGTGATGGAATATCGCCCGTCGCCTTTTCCTTTTGATATGCGGCCAATCTTTTGCCAAGCGGCATGATGTTATAGATTTTGAAATGCGGTGCCGCAGGATCTTTTGAGACCTCGAACTTGCACTCGCCATCATTTGGGATCAGCTTTTTGGCTTTCAATTCGGGTAAAATGGCATCTGGCAAATCACCTGCCTTCTTGTGAAACTGCCGCGCGATAACGGTAATGTTCTTTGGATCGGTGCCCAACACAAAACCATCGATCTTTTTGTCGAAGTGAAGCTCCGACGTGGCGTCATCCGATTTACAATTCTCCCACCAAATGCCAATCCCATCACCCTTGAACCAAGCTGATTTGCAATTGGCAGCGTCGGTCAAGAAGAAGGGCTGTGGTGCAGCGCCCGCCACGTCTTGAGCATCATATTTGGCCGAAGCATCAGAGCGGTTCACACAAAGGGAGGTTTTGTCTTTGCTAACAAGAGCCTTGAGTTTTGGATCACTCACCGATGGCCCCTTGTCGGAACCCGAGAAGCATATTTTTTTTGCAGTCAATTGCGAAACGGTGAGGCCAGGATAATCAGCATTGGGAAAATACTTTACTTTTGCGTCACCCGAAAACACAACGTCCACTTGCTTGCCTTCAGCGGCCTTGAAGTAGGTATTGGCATCATCAAACCGAAGAAGTTTTTCAGCCGCCATGGCTGGCGTTGCAACGCAAAGTGCGGCGATAAACAATAGTGCTTTCATGAATTGGTCACTGCCACTTGAGTTGTCAGAATTGTTTAAAAAGAGAGCGTCTTCTCCATGAACACACTCATCGGATCTGACTTGTAGTCCCCAAATGGCCCGCGATCAACATAGCCAATCGAACGATAGAGCCCCAGCGCCTCTGGTTGATAGATGCCGGTTTCGAGCCTTGCGATTTTAATCCCCAAAGCCCGTGCAGCATCTTCAAGAACCTGCATCAGTTTTTTTGAAACCCCCAAGCCTCGCGCCGCTGGATCAACAAATACCCGTTTGATCTCCACATAGTCTTCATGCGCCCAAAACCCGCCTGTTGCCACTGCAACACCATCTCGGTGTGCCTTATAAAAATGCATTTGTGGCTGAAGCAGCGCTTCAACATCGAGCATGTGGTTGCTTTCCGCAGGGTAAAGCGATGCAGAATAGGCATCACTTGCGGCAAGCAAGTTCAGGATTGCAGCTTCGCGCGGATCAGCGCGTTCAACAACAAACATTATTGAAACGCTTGCAGGCCTGTCTGCGCGCGGCCCAAGATCAGCGCGTGCACATCATGCGTGCCTTCATAGGTGTTCACCGTTTCAAGGTTCACCATATGGCGGATCACGTGATATTCTTCCGAGATGCCATTGCCGCCATGCATGTCGCGCGCCATGCGGGCAATGTCCAAGGCCTTGCCGCAATTATTGCGCTTCATCAGTGAAATGGCCGGCGGTGCGCATGTGCCACGCTCCAGCCCGCGGCCCAAGGCCAAACACCCTTGTAGACCAAGCGCGATTTCAGTTTGCATATTCGCCAGTTTGAGCTGCACCAGCTGCGTGGCGGCCAGGGGCTTGCCAAATTGTTTGCGATCAAGCGTATATTGTCGCGCCCGGTGCCAGCAATCTTCAGCAGCCCCCATAACCCCCCAAGCAATGCCAAAGCGCGCTTTATTCAAACATGAAAACGGCCCACCCAGACCCTTGGCCAAAGGCAGCAAGGCATCTTCCGGTAGTTCGACATTCTCAAGAACAATCTCACCGGTGATAGAAGCCCGCAGCGAAATCTTGCCTTTAATCTCTGGCGTCGAAAAACCTTTCACGCCCCGGTCAACCACAAAGCCTCTGATCTCATCATCAAGCTTGGCCCACACGATTGCGATGTCTGCAATCGGCGAATTTGAAATCCACATTTTCGAGCCGTTGAGCACATAGCCGCCAGCTGATTTGACTGCACGTGTTTTCATGCCACCAGGGTCAGAACCCGCATCCGGTTCGGTTAAACCAAAACAACCAATCATTTCGCCCGTGGCCAGCTTTGGCAGATATTTCATCTTCTGTGCTTCGGTGCCAAATGCTTCGATCGGATGCATCACCAAAGAATTCTGCACACTCATCGCCGAGCGATATCCTGAATCAACCCGTTCAACTTCCCGCGCCACCAGGCCGTAAGCCACATAGCCCAAGGCCGAACCGCTATATTTCTCAGCCGTCATCATGCCGAGAAACCCCATCTCGCCCAGCTCATTCATGATCTCGCGGTCAAACCGCTCATCACGAAACGCCGTTTTCACCCGCGGCTGCAATTTATCCTGCGCAAAGGCCCGCGCGGAATCGCGGATCATGCGTTCTTCTTCCGTCAACCAGCTTTCGAGGTCGAGTGGATCTTCCCAATTGAAATCAGACGGCTTGGCCATTGTCTCTCCTTAACGTGCGATGACCCTAAAAACGCCTTAGCGCTGCGAAAGTCAAATCGCCAAATGCACACATGTCTTGCATCCAGCGCAATGCTATTTGATCAAAGCTGAAAGCGTCTTGAACACCGGCGTTCCCGCCTTTTCCATCAGCTCAAACACAGCCATTTCTGTGTTAATCACCTGAATGCCAGCCCCGCGCAACCGGTCAAAAGCAAGTGCAGCAGATTCAGGTTTGCGTGACGACATGGCATCTGCCACCGCGAAAACACCGAAGCCCGCATTATAAAGGTCGATGCAGGATTGCAGCACACACACATGCGCTTCAATTCCTGCGACAATAATCAGTGGCCGTTCTTGTTCGTGCAGTTCAATAAAATGCTTCCGCATCGCCTGATCCCGCCAGCACGAGAATGTGATCTTCTCAAAAATCTTGGCTGTATTGTTTACAAGCTCGGGCATAGTCCGGCCCAATCCCTTTGGATATTGCTCTGATATGGTCACCGGAATATCCAAAACCTCCGCCGCCTTCAACAAAATCTGACAGTGCGAAACCACGCGCTCCGGCTCCTGCACAGCAGGCAGCAAGCGTTCCTGAACGTCAACGATCAGCAGCGAAGATTTTGAAGCATCAAGCAGCATCCGATTTCCCCGCCACTTTCAACCCAAAGGCATAAACCTCAGCCACTTCCCTTAACCGGTCAAACCGCCCCGAAGCGCCGCCATGGCCCGCACCCATATTGGTTTTGAGCAGAAGCAGATTATGCGCGGTGTTGAATTCGCGGAGTTTGGCGATCCATTTGGCGGGTTCCCAATAGGTTACACGCGGATCGGTCAGACCGCCTACTGCAAGCAGATGCGGATAGTTCATCGCCCGCACATTATCGACCGGGGAATAGCTGGCAATGGTTTCATAAGCCGCCTTGCTTTCGATCGGGTTGCCCCATTCGGGCCATTCTGGCGGCGTGAGGGGCAATGTGTCGTCCAACATGGTGGTCAACACATCCACGAAAGGCACTTCGGCAACAATGCCAGCAAACAACTCCGGTGCCATGTTCACCACAGCCCCCATCAACATGCCGCCAGCGCTGCCGCCTTGAGCAATGATTTGTCCAGCGCTGGTGAATTTCGCCTCGCACAAAGAACGCGCCACCGAAATAAAATCTTTGAAACTGTTGGTCTTATGTTCAAGCTTACCGGTTTTATACCAATGCCGCCCTTTTTCTTGACCGCCACGAATATGGGCGATGGCATAGATAAAGCCGCGATCAACCAAAGAAAGAATGCTTGTGTTGAATCCAGCAGGAATCGAAATGCCATAAGAGCCATAACCGTAAAGCCAAAGCGGCGCAGAGCCATCCAGCGGCGTCGACTTCTTATAAAGCAACGTCACAGGAATGTTCTCACCATCATGCGCTGTGGCTTGCACACGCCGCGTTTTATAAAGCGACGCATCATGGCCGGACGGCACTTCCTGGGTCTTGCGTAAAACCCGTTCCCGCGTTTTCATGTTGTAATCGAAAACCTGGCTTGGCGTTGTCATTGATGAATAGCTGAAGCGCAAAATGTCGGTGTCGAATTCTCGCATCTCGCCAATGCCCAATGAATAGGCTTCCTCATCAAAGGCAATTGCATGTTCCTCACCTGAGTTCATGTCGCGAATGACAATGCGGGGCAGGGCGTTCTCACGCTCCATCCGC
>JAYVXY010000137.1:0-5632 GCA_043784785.1 Aestuariivirga sp.
ATGGCAGAGGTAATTGTCAACTTAACTAGACAAAGCCTTGTGCATGGCTACTTGCATCTATTGCATAGGCATGGTTATCGTTAATCATGGTTGACGAAACTCACTCACCCGTCGCGCAGGATAATGTCAGAACTCTGATGTTTTACCTCGGTCTCGCCATTGATGAGCGGTTGTCGCATTTGCGCAAAGGAACGCCTTATGAAAAAGCAAGGCCATCGGATGCGCGGGTTTTTGTCCGCGCCTTGCGCCACCCCCAAACCATTTCGGAAATTGCCCGTGAACTTCAAATTACCAGACAAGCCGCCCAAATGTCGGTGCAACGATTGCTCAAGCTCCAAGTTTTGAAACTGCAAAACATAGATGGCAATAAGCGTGATAAATTGGTGGTGGTAACACCTCGTGGGGTGCTGGCCAGCAGAACGGCCGGACATCAAGTTTCATTGGTCGAGCAGGAATTTGCTGCTCTGATTGGCAAAGATAAAGTGGAGGAATTTCGCCGCACACTGGTGATTTTGCTCGACGGTATGCAAAGCAAACTCAAGCCACGGGTGTAAACTCATCCTCATCATGCTCGCGCATTGTTGCACGGATGGTTTCAAACGCTTTACGAACTTTAAAGCTTGCAATTGAAGTGCCAAAACAAATGCGCACATTGCGACTGGCTGAATTTTGAACCAATTGAAACGCCGACCCCGGTGTAACCTTGATGTTTTGGGCAGCAAGAGCCACAGCAAAGCGCCCCGCATTCCAATGCTCAGGCAACTCCAACCAAGCATAAGGTGCACCTGGCTCACAACGGAAATTGCAGCCTTTAAACACTTCAATGAAGGATGCGCGCAAGGTGGCCAGTTCATTGCGGGTGCGGCTTAAAATGGTGGAGGCTATGTCGGTTTCGATCCAATACCGGGCAATTTCACCAGTTATGCCCACCGTGCGGGCGGCCATGGTGCGAATATGCGAGCGCATGCTGCGCTCTTGCCCTTGAGGGGTCACCACAAATCCGATGCGCAAGCCGGGTGCCAGGGTTTTTGACAGGCTGGTGATATGAAAGGTGCGCTCAGGGGCCAATGAATAGAATGTCGGCGGCTGCACGCGCGCATCAAGCAGGCGGAAAATATCATCTTCAATAATTGTGATATTGAATTTGCGCGCGATTTGAACAATCGCTTCGCGCCGCTTCATGCTCATGGTACTGGTGGTTGGGTTTTGCAACGTCGGCACCACATAGAGAATGTGAGAATTATTTTTCAGCACCGCCTGTTCAAAGGCCTCAGGCGTTAAACCTTCAGAGTCCATTTCCAAGGGCAAAGAGATGAGGTGTGCATTCTTGAAGGTGTTCCGCAACAGCGCATAATTCACGGCTTCGGCCATAATGGTTTCACCGGGCTCGGTGATCGCCTCGAGAACCGTAATCAACCCAAGATGTGCGCCAGCGGTGACAAAAATATCGCGCTCATAGGCTTCGATGCCACTGCGCTTCAACCATTGTTGCGCCATGGCCTTATGCAGCGGATGGCCATCAGGTGGCGCATAATCGAGCAAATCCAGCTTGCGCGGATCACGCATCACTGAATGCATGGCCGCATCAAATTCTTGGGGTGTAACCACTGGGGGCGGGATGGCATGGGTGAGATCAATCAGCCCATTTCCATTAGGCGCTAATGGAGGGATCGCTGATATCGATTGCCCGCCACGAATATAGCTGCCACGGCCAACTTCACCCGAAAGCAGCCCGCGCAGTTCTGCTTGTTTATAGGCCCGTGTAACCGTGCCTAATGTAACACCCAACTTCCAAGCTAAATCGCGTTGTGGTGGCAGGCGGTCGCCTTTGGCCAAAGATCCGCCCTCTACATCGGCACTGATTGCATCGGCAATCGCCAGATACAATGGCTTGGAACGATCCAGCGTTGGAAGCCAAATTGTCATGGATACAATGTTTTGATTGTCTGAGGCATGTTGGGCATTGTATCATTGAATTAGCGAATTGCAACAATAATTCGTAATATACCGTAGAAACAATCGATACAATTTTAAACAGGAGGTTAAAATGCGCGACTATTGCCTTCACGAGGCCTCATCCAGAGCAGCTTATGGCCGCCTCACTTGGGTGGTTCGTGTTATTGGCAATTGGCGCATGCGCAAAACCCTGAAACAATTGACCAAGCTCGCAAACCATCAATTGCAGGATATTGGCCTGCCGCGCGCTGTGCTGAACCAATTGATCGCTCAACCATTGGGCTGTGATGTGGCATGGGAATATGAACGTGAAGCGCTATTGTTGGCGCGCTATGCCGAAATCTGCGAAAACCCCGTTTCAACGACGGAGATAAGGCACCATGAAGTGCTGAGGCCGCAGCGGAAACCTATTTCATTGCATCGCCAATATTATTGAATTTATCAATCAGGGGCTGCTTGATTAAAGGCAGGCCTACCAGCAAGCACACGGCCATTGCGGCGGCAATCAAACCATATTCAATGGCTGTGGCACCTGTTTCATCCAACATGAACTTTTTCACTCTATCCAGCCTCCAATAAGACCCGCAGTGCCTTGCTTTCGCCAGGCCCCCACTGCGGGTTGTCTGTTTTGACTAAATATCCCACTTTAATGCGGAGTTAATGGTAAGACTCAAACATTACAGAACGTACATTTTTATGACATTACCGAAGTGTAAGGTTAGTAAAATACTAACAATAGTTCGACTGGATTGTCTTGATCGCCAAAGGCATAAGTCTTGATGCACTTGCCTCGGTCGGCTTTTTCTGCTTTATCCCGCACAACTTCACCTCAAAACTGAAGCTTCCCAAGTCGCCTGGCCTGTAAAGGGCATGCCATGGCGGCCCGATTAACGCTTACATAGGATAAAGCAAAATGCCCAAAATGAAGACCAAGTCGTCTTGCAAGAAGCGGTTTAAAATGACTGCATCTGGCAAGCTGCGCGCTGGTGCTGCTGGCAAACGCCACGGCATGATCAAGCGCACCAACAAGACCATCCGCAACCAACGCGGCACAATGATCCTCGCTTCAGGTGATGCAAACCTGTTGCGCGTTCACATGCCTTACGCACGCTAAGGGAGGGATATAAATGTCTCGTTCCAAAGGTGGCGTTGTTGCCCGCCGTTCCCATAAAAAAGTTATCAAGGCCGCGAAAGGTTATTTCAACCGCCGCAAAAACATTTTCCGCGTTGCTGTTCAGGCCGTGGAAAAAGCTGGCCAATATGCATATCGTGATCGCCGCACCAAGAAGCGCAATTTCCGCGCTCTTTGGATTCAGCGTATCAACGCAGCATCACGCGAATTGGGCCTGACTTACGGCCGATTTATTTACGGCCTGGACAAGGCCGGGATCGCCGTGGACCGCAAGGTTCTGGCTGATCTTGCTGTGCATGATGCGGCATCCTTTGCCGTTCTCGTGGAAAAAGCCAAGGCTGCTCAAAAGGCTGCTTAAGTTTTAATACAGTATTCGGACTCTTGGCCGGGCTTGTTTGAGCGTGTATGCGCACAACAGCCCGGCCTTTTCATTTTCAGGATTACCCATGTCTCTTTCCGCACTCGAACAAGAACTCTTGAGCCAAGTGGCCGCCGCTTCTGATGAGGCTGGCATTGAGGCCATTCGCGTTTCTGCCTTGGGCAAAAAAGGCGTGATTTCTGAGCGTATGGCGGGCCTTGGCAAAATGGCACCCGAAGAGCGCAAAGGGGCGGGCGCTGCACTTAATGTGCTGAAAGATAAAGTGACAGAAGCCTTGGCGACAAAGAAAGCAGCCTTTGCGGAAGCGGCTTTAGAAGCGCGACTGGCTTCCGAAAAAATCGATGTGACTTTGCCCGTACGCCCGCAAGGCTCCGGCACCATCCATCCCGTCAGCCAAGTGTGGGAAGAAGTGGTGCAGATTTTTGGTGATCTGGGTTTCAGCGTGGCCGAGGGCCCGCATATTGAAGATGATTTTCACAATTTCGATGCGCTGAACATGCCAGCCGATCATCCAGCCCGCCAGGAACACGACACATTCTATTTCAATGAAAAGCCCGATGGCACGCGCAACGTTCTGCGCACGCACACAAGCCCCGTGCAAATCCGCGCCATGCTGTCGCAGAAACCGCCGATCCGCATCATCGCTCCGGGCCGCACCTTTCGCTCGGATAGCGATATGACGCACACGCCGATGTTCAATCAGGTGGAAGCGCTGGTGATTGATGAGACAACGCATATGGGCAATTTGAAATGGATCTTGGAAGAATTCTGCAAAGCCTTTTTTGAGGTTGATGATGTGAAGATGCGGTTTAGGGCCTCGCATTTCCCATTCACTGAACCTTCAATGGAAGTGGACATCAATTACTCGCGTGAAGGCGGGCAGCTTAAGATTGGCACGGGCGATAAGTGGCTGGAGATTTTAGGTTCTGGCATGGTGCACCCCAATGTGATCAAAGCCGGCGGCCTCGACCCCGATCGCTACCAAGGCTTCGCCTTCGGCATGGGCATCGACCGCATCGCCATGCTGAAATATGGCATCCCCGATCTGCGCGCGTTTTTTGAGTCCGATCTCAGATGGCTGCGTCACTACGGCTTCCGCGCTCTGCAAGTGCCGACACTGGCGGGAGGGTTGTCGTGAACGACCAATTCATTACTTTCGGCGACGCAAAACTAATTCTTATTGGTGCCATTGCAGCTCTCATCGCGTCGGCTGTAATTTATTTTGCTCGGCATTTAGTGACGTCGAAGTCGAAGCTCTATTGGGCCTACGGTTCAACGGACTTTTGGCTGAAGAGTGAAAATGAACGGATTGAACACCACGAGATTACCATCGAGAATGTCGGTAAGGGATTAGCACGAGAGATTGTGGTCGCGATGCCAAAGACGAGCGCTAATTTTGATATCAGAAAAATCGAACGAGGTCGTAATGGGTGGAATGGATGGTATTCCGCCAAGACTTCAAATTTTACGCTAACAGATGATAGTAGGCAAACGAGACTGCTGATCCCCCATTTAGAGGGCAGTACAATAATTAAGATCTCGTTTTTCACCGTGTTCCGGACTCCGTTGCGACCAGAATCGATTTCCTACGATGGAGGAATAGGACTCGACAGGATTATGAGCCCAGCCTACTTCAGAACGTGGGATGTCATACGACCATCGAGCATCCGGCTTTTCTTCATTCTTTCCGCGATGCTAGTCACCGCAGCCATCGCTTTTGTAACTTCCCGGAAATAGAAAATGAAATTCACTCTCTCTTGGCTCAAAGAACATCTCGATACCACTGCCTCTCTCGATGAAATTCTCGAAGGGTTGATCGGCGTTGGTTTGGAAGTTGAAGAAGTCTCTGACCGCACGAAAGAACTTGCCGCATTCAAAGTGGCTTATGTTGTCGAAGCCGAGAAACACCCGAATGCCGATAAGCTGAAGCTTTGCAAGGTGGAAACAGATGCAGGCATCAAGCAGGTGGTCTGTGGTGCACCCAATGCGCGCGCTGGCATGAAGGCCATTATCGCGTTGCCCGGCGCTGTGATCCCCGCCACGAAAGAGATTTTGCAACTGGGCAGCATCCGTGGCCAGGAATCCCAAGGCATGATGTGTTCGGAGCGTGAGCTGCTGCTCTCGGAAGAGCATGACGGCATTATTGAGGTGCAGGGCGATTGGCC
>JAYVXY010000138.1:0-17074 GCA_043784785.1 Aestuariivirga sp.
AGGTCCCAGCCGGCATATTATTGCTCTGGGCTATTCAGGTTGGTCACCCGGCCAATTGGAAAATGAAATCATGAGTAATGGCTGGCTGCACTGCGATGCCGATGTTGATCTGGTGTTCAACGGCAACACTGAGGCGCTGCACCATGGGGCCCTCGCCAAACTGGGCGTGGATCCGCGGATGTTGTCATCAGAAACGGGGCATGGGTAAGAGCTGGTTTACCCATCACTCCCCTTCAGGGGGGTGCCCGCAACGCAGTTGCGATGAGGGGGCTGAGAATTTCACAGGCCCCTCCTGTTATACTTCGCATGACACCCTCCGCTGAAGTGGGGGCGGGATGAGAGGTATTAATCCTTGGCGCGTTCCACGTAGGAACCATCATTGGTATCAACCACAATGCGCGTTCCAACGTTAATATGCGGCGGCACCAAGGTGCGCACGCCATTGCTGAGCATCGCCGGCTTGAATGATGATGACGCCGTTTGGTTCTTGATTGCAGGTTCACAATCGGTGATTTCCAGCGTGACGCGCGGTGGAATTTCAATCGAGATCGGGCCATCATTAAACATGGCAATCTGGCATTCCATGCCTTCCTGCAAATAGGGCGCATTGTCGCCCACCATGTCGGTGTGCAAAGAAATCTGCTCAAAGCTTTCAGGATTCATGAATACATAATTGTCGCCATCTTGATACAAATAAGTGTGCATGATGGTTTCAACAAAGGCGCGTTCCATCGCATCGGTGGTCTTGTAACGCACCACGGTTTTTACACCGTCTGAAATGCGGCGCATATCAATGGTGGTGGTTGGTGTGCCTTTGCCGGGGTGCATGGATTCAGCCTTCAAAACGATATAAAGCTTGCCGTCCTCGTGCTCGATCACATTCCCTTTGCGCACGCCCGATGCTATGACTTTGACCAAAATTATCTCTCACTTCTAAAACTTGTTGTGGGCGGCTATTAGCAGCCTGAACCTTGAAAGCCAAGTCCTGTGACAAACCCTGAAAATCGCTGGTTTACGCCCTCGCGCCACCAAGATCGCAGACCATTTTTGCTGGCGCGCAACAAGATTATCGCGGCCACGCGCAGCTGGTTTGCCGAGCGTGACTTTTTGGAAGTCGATACGCCTGCCTTGCAAGTTTCTCCCGGCAATGAGGCGCATTTGCATGCCTTCAAAACAACAATTATTGGCAATGATGGCTCAGGCGCCACCCGCTATCTGCACACATCTCCGGAATTCGCCTGCAAGAAGCTGTTGGCGGCTGGCGAAAAGCGCATATTCAATCTGGGCCATGTGTTCCGCAACCGTGAACGCACGCTGACCCATGCGCCGGAATTCACCATGCTGGAATGGTATCGTGTGCAGGAAGACTACCGCGTGATTATTGACGACACGCTAGCGCTGGTGCGGCTGGCGGCAGAGGCGGTTGGTCAGAAGCAATTCAACTGGCGTGAGCGGGTTTGTGATCCCTTGGCTGAAGCAGAATGGTTAAGTGTTGCTAATGCCTTCCAAAGATTTGCGGGCGTAGATCTGCTCTCGACTTTGAAAGGCAATCAATCAAACCGTGATGCCTTGGCTGCGCAATCGCCTGTGATGTTTCAAACGAACGAAAGCTGGTCAGATATTTTCAGTCGCATCTTGGTTGAAAAGGTGGAGCCCAATCTCGGCAACGGCAAAATCACCGTGCTCTATGAATACCCCTCCTGCGAAGCCGCACTGGCCCGGGCCTGTGCTCATGATTCACGCGTGGCCGAACGCTTTGAGCTTTATGCCTGCGGCGTTGAACTGGCCAATGGCTTTGGCGAATTGACCGATGCTGTGGAGCAGCGCCGCCGCTTTGAAGATGAGATGGAGATCAAGCAACGCCTCTATGGTGAGCGTTATCCGATTGACGAGGAATTGTTGGAAGCACTAGCGATCATGCCCGAAGCCTCAGGCGTGGCGCTGGGATTAGACCGTTTGATCATGCTGGCAGCGGGCGCAACGCGGATTGATCAGGTGCAATGGGTTCCGGTGGGGTAGATTGGGGCGGTGCTTCGAGGCCCTGCTTTGCAGGGCACCTCAGCATGAGGGATTTCCCCGGCACCCTCACCCTGGGGTGCGAACGCAGTGAGCCTCGAAGGGTCAACCCAAGTTAAGCCTCCCCAACACCTGCTTCACACTCTTAGCCATCTTATCCACGATCTCCGTCAACTCCGCATCCGTTGCATTATAGGGTGGAGCCAGGATGACCACATCGCCATTCACGCCGTCGGCATTGCCGCCCACGGGGTAGCAGATCAGGCCATTTTCCAAAGCTTGCTGGCGGATGTGGACAGCCAGTTTGTGTGCGGCATCAAATGGCTTTTTGGTTTTACGGTCTTGCACCAACTCTGCGGCGATGAAATAGCCGCGGCCCCTGATATCGCCTACCGCTTCCACGCCAGACAATGCATCGGCGATCATGGTTTTGAACTTCGCTTCATTGGCAGCCACGCGCTCGACCAGTTTTTCGCGCGTCACGATTTTTTGCACAGCAACACCTGCCGCACAGCAAGCCGTGTGGCCTGTGAAGGTGTGGCCGGTTTGGGGGATGGGGTTAAATGCAGCGCTGACCTTATCGGTATAGATCGCCGCACCCAGCGGCAGATAGCCAGCGGCAAGGCCTTTGGCGACTGACATGATATCAGGTTCCACGCCATCTTTTTCGAGCGCGCGCCAAGTGCCGGTGCGCCCTGCCCCGCACATCACCTCATCCGAGATCATCAACACGCCGTGGCGGTCACAAATCTCGCGCACCCTCTTTGCATAATTTGCCGGGGCTGGCACACAGCCGCCAGCCGCACCCACCACGGGTTCGAAGATGAAGGCGGCGATATTTTTAGCTCCGGCTTTCAGAATTGCATCTTCCAATTCCTTGGCGCTCGCCTCACCAACCGTCTCAGCTGTGGAGCCGGGAATGGGGCGGTAAGCATTGGTGGGCGACAAGCGGATCACATCGAGAAGCGATCCCTCAAAGGCGACCTTGCGTTCGAGAAAGCCTGAGACTGAAAGTGCGCCGAGCGTATTGCCATGCCAGCTTCGCTCGCGCGCGATAAATTTGTGGCGGCTCGGCTCGCCTCTGGCATAATGATATTGCAGTGCCAATTTCAGGCAACTTTCCACCGCTTCGGAGCCACCTGTTACATAAACCATGTGCTTTAGCGTTCCGCCACAGCGGCCACGAATGATGTCGGTCAATTCCTCCAAGGCATCAGTGGTAAAATTATAGCGATAGCCATGGGCAATACGACCGAGTTGATCACTGATTGCGGCATTTACTTCTTCATTGCCGTGGCCAATGCAATAAACTGCAGGCCCGCCTGAGCCATCGATATATTGCTTGCCATCCACATCATAGAGATATGAACCCTTCGCCCATGCCACTTTAGGCATGTTTTGAGTTGCGTGGATGGAGGCTGGCAGAATTTCAGGTTTGTTCATTTTGTTCCGACTTGCAGTAAAGTGTTTCCTCATGCAGTCTTAGCATAAGAAAAGAGCCGATGGGATAGTGTTATGAGTTTGCGCGTACGTTTCATGCGGGAAGGCGAAGAGGATGCGGTTGCCGTTCTCATCCGCCAGATGCCGAAAGATATTGGCCTTGATATCGTGCCGTTGATCACGGGGCAAAATTTGCGCGATTGCAAAGATGTAGCGCAAGTGACCGTTGCCGAAGACGCAGGCTTGATTTTAGGCGTATGCCTCTGGACCATGACCTATTCATCGTGGCGCGGATCACGCGGTATCTATATCAGTGATCTTTATGTGATGGGGCATGCCCGTGGACGGCAGGTAGGTGAGAAGCTGTTGCGTGGCACAATTGCGATTGCGCAGAAGAAAGGGGCCAGCTTTATCAAAATGGAGGTTGATGTTGCCAATGAAGGTGCTGCTCGGTTTTATGAGCGGCTTGGCTTTCATCACAAGAGCGACGACAGAATTTTTATATTGGAGCCAGATGCATTTGCAGCTTTGGCCAAGGGAGATTGAGATATGACAATTAAGACAGTGGGTCTGATCGGCGTTGGCTTGATGGGCCATGGCATTGGCAAAAATATTCTGGCCAAGGGCTTCAAGTTGAATGTGTTGGCGCATAGAAATCGCGCACCTATTGAAAGCCTGGTCGCCAAGGGTGCTGTAGAGCTGATGAGCGTTGCCGACATCGCGAAGAAATCCGACATGGTGATTTTGGTAGTGACCGGCACTCCGCAAGTAGAAGAAATTGTGCTAGGCGCTGAGGGCTTGTTGAAGCATGGTCACAAAGGGTTGGTCATTGCGGATTGTTCGACAGCAGAACCTGACTCTACCAAGCGCATAGCCGTTGAAGCTGCAAAACATGGCATCACATTTATGGATACGCCGATGACGCGCACGCCAAATGAGGCCGAAGCTGGAAAGCTGGGCTTGATGGTGGGCGGCGACGTGTCGACACTCGAAATGGTCCGGCCTGTGCTCAACTGTTTTTCTGATTTGATTGTGCACACAGGCGGGGTGGGCACCGGGCACCAAGTGAAACTGATCAATAATTTTCTTTCACTTGGTCATGCGGCCATTGCGGCGGAAGCTCTAACAGTGGCGGCCAAAGCCAATATCGACATGAAAGCCTTGCGCGAGGTGATCATGGGCGGCGGTGCGGCAAGTGTGATGTTTGGCCGCCTCATCAATGTTCCGCTTTCGGATGATGACACACACGCCAGATTTGCCATTCGCAATGCGCGCAAGGATTTGCGCTATTACACAAACATGACCGAGAACATGCCCGTCGCCTCATTCATGGCCGAACAAGTGCATCAGACCTATGTGCTGGCGGACTCAATGGGCTATGGTGATCGTTTTGTGCCACGGCTGATTGACATGATGATGAAGCTGGCCGGATTGAAAAAATGAGCTAGCGCTTCGTCTTTCCTGCAGGCTTCGCTTTAGCGCGTTTTTTTGCCTTGGGTTTTTGCGGGGCTTTCTTGGTTTCGCTTTGGCGGGGCACGGCAAAGATTGATGGCAGCAACTCAGGCACAAACCCTTCCTCGTCCTGCCCTTCATCGACCATTGTTGGCAAGTCGCGCCGCAATGGAAATTGAGAAGATTGAGCTTCACGTCGGTAGTCAACCGCTTGCAAATCGATAAGTTGTTGCGGCTTTGGTTCAACTCTCATTATTGGGGTCGCAACTTGCAAGTTTCGGAATGTTGCTGTTTCGCTGACGATCCTGCGCGGCAAGACTTGCAGCATATCGGCCACTTCGGTCGCAGTTCTGGGCTGGCCAATCAAATAGCCTTGGCCGAGGTCACAACCCAGCTGCGCCAAATTGTCGATCTGATCCTGGTTCTCAATGCCTTCGGCCACAACCACCATGTTCAGGCGGTGTGCCAGATCGGTAATGGTGGTGATGATTGTGGCGCTGCGATCATCATAGGATTCGGGGTCGATAAATGATCGATCAATCTTCAAGGTATCAAATGGAAAATCGCGCAAACTCGACAGGCTGGAAAAGCCCGTACCGAAATCATCGCAAGATAGACCCACCCCGATGCTGCGCAATTGTTGCAGCAATTGTGCCACCTTTTGCGGTTGGCGCATGATCACAGATTCAGTGACTTCAATCTTTAGACTGCCGAGAGACAGAGTCTCCCGGTTGATCACATCTTGAACTTGCTGCAGAAAATCCTTGTGCGCAAGATGGCTGGCGGAGATGTTGACGGCCACAAAGAAAAACCGATCACGTCGAAAAACCCGTTGCCAAATGCCAAGTTGTCTAGCGGCGGTTGCCAAAACGATTTGGCCGATCTCGATGATCAAACCGGCCTTTTCTGCCAGTTCAATAAATTGCAACGGTGGCAGCAGGCCCTGGGTGGGGTGCCGCCAGCGTGCCAAGGCCTCAAAGCCCGCAACTTCCAATGTGCTCAAATAGCTGATGGGCTGGTAGTGCACTTCAATTTCGTCATTGCCTATGGCGCGGCGCAAATCTGATTCCAAGCTGAGTTCGGCCGCGCGATCATCTTTCAAGTTTTCATTGAACACCACAGTTTTGGCGCCACCACTCTGCTGGGCTTCCAGCAGCGCCGTGGTGGCTTGCTGCATCATGGTCAATGCGGTCACATCAGGCGCGTTCACCGACGATATGCCAATGCTGGCCACCAATAGAATTTCTTGGTGGCGAATTAGGGTTGGAGCACCAAGACTTCTGGTTATTGCGGCCGCAAGCGCGCTTACCGTTGGCCTTGCAATGGCTTCAACCGCAAGCACAGCGAACTGGCTTCCCGAAATACGCGCAACCGTTTCATCACTGGCGATGCATTCACTGATGCGGGTTCCGGCAATTTTCAAAAGCTGGTCGCCAAAATCATGGCCCAATGCGTCATTCAGGGTTTTTAAGCGGTCAATATCAACCAGCAAAACCCGAAATGGCAGCGCCACAGTTTTCTGCAATTCCCGTTCAACGCGGTCAATAAATAAAACGCGGTTTGGAAGTCCGGTCACGGCATCATGCACGGCATCGGTCGCCAGGCGTTCTTCAGCTTGTTTGCCTTTGGTGATGTCGGTTAAAGTGCCGATGCAGCGATCCAATGTCTGGCCGGGCCCCGGCACCCAGCGCGCGCGCAGAAGATACCAGCGATAGGCACCATCAGCGGCACGCAAACGCATTTCCCGAAGCACCATTTGACCTGGTCGCTTGTCGATATTTTCAATGACGGACATATAATTTGCGATGTCTTGTGGATGCAGCGCCTGGATCAGCGCATTTTGGGCGTTGGCTTGCCAGGTCGGACCATTGAGACCCAGACTGCGCGGCAAATCTTCGCTGATGCTCAACTGATTTTGCTTTGGTTGCCATTCCCACAAGGTGTGACCGGCACTGGAAAGGGCCAAACTGCGACGGCTTGAATCTGTGATGAAGGGCTTTGCATTCAGGCCCTGGCTAAACAGAAATTTGAGCAAAACCGTCACCATCACAACAAGTGTGGCAGCCAAAGCGCCCTGCATAATGGGTGAAAGCAGACTGGCACTTTCAGATAGATTGCAAACGATGCCAGCAAAACCTGTCCAAATTGCAAGGCTGACCCAGAAAACCAAATCTGGGTCAATCAGCGCCTCCAGTTTTTTGCGTCGCCACCATGTGATCCCAAGCCCTGCCACCGCCGACACCGCAAATCCCAGCCGCGCAACAGTCGTCGCGCGGAGCGGCTCAGCCCAGGCGTAAAAGCCATTGGCCAACATCAGGCCGCATAAAAACAAAATGATAAACCCAATCACAGGCGATGTTTTGCCGATATCCGTAAATGTCAAAACACATATGCCGAGGCTGGCGGCAAAAGCAGATTCTGCCAAACCACGCAGCACATTCTCATTGAAACCAAATTTCAATAAGAGCGCCTCAATCATCGTCAGGTGACCTTGCTCAAATGCAATAAACAAGAGTGCCAACAGAGCAAAGAAGGCCGCACTCAAAAATGCGCCATGCGGCCTGAAACCATAGATCGCCAATAGGCCGAACGTCACGAGCAGTGCGACACCGATCACCAGACCATCAAAAAAAGTGGTTTCCGATTGGCGCTCTAACCAAACCTGGCGTTGCCAAAGCGTTGCCTGCAAATCAACCGTTGGACTTTCAATGGCGACGTTGAAAGTCTCCTTAGGCATCATATGGAAGCTAAAGGTTTTTGCTGTGGCACTCTCGCCTGCAATAAGGTCTTGGCTATTGGTTGCCGTCGCGCTCAAAACGGTGTTGTGAAGCGACTTAACTGGCAACAAACCTGACCCCGTAAATCTTTGGCCTTCAACATCCAACACAAAATCAAGCGCATGATCGGTGGTGTTTCGGAAAGAAAACAGCGACCAGAAATAGGTTGGCCCAGCCCCTTTGGCCTCAAGTGCGACAGTTTTGGGATCGCCTGGCCCTTGAAGCGAAATCTTGCTTCGCTCGGCAGCTATGGGGCTTCTGAATTTTGACAGCTCAACTTGAGCCGTGCTGGCATCAACATCAAGAATGGTATCAGCAATTGCCGGCGTAAATCTGCTCAACTGCAGTAAAATCAGCAGGGCAAGACTAAGAGCCGCACAAACCGACCGTCGTGAGATGCGAGATTTGCTCAACCGAATCATGTCGCTAATCTAGCTCCCATAAAGCTTGAAGGCGATTGTCAGTTCAGAGTTTTAAGACGCGCAAATAGCAAGTGGTCTTCCCATCTGCCAGCAATATTGATGTAACTTTTGGCATAGCCCTCTTCAACAAAGCCCGATTTTAACAGAAGGCCTTTTGAAGCTGCATTACGCGGCAAACACGCCGCCTCGACCCGGTGCAGCCCCATGGTTTCAAAAGCATGCTTGCAAATGAGTTGTATCGCCTCACTCATAAAACCTTGCCGTGCAAAGGGCATTCCAATCCAATAGCCTAAAGTGGCTGATTGCTCGGCACCGCGCCTGATATTGCTGAGGCTGATGGCACCTACAAGTTTCAAGGTTTTGGATTCAAAAACAAACAGTGCATGACCGTGATCACTCGCGGCCCAGCCGCGATAGATGCGGATGCGCCTTCGAAATGAAGTAGTGGTCAACTCATCATTCTGCCAGATCGGCTCCCACTGTTCCAGAAACGTCCTGCTCTCTTGGCGCAAGTCGGCCCAAGCTCTAAAATCCTCCAGTACCGGCGGACGCAACATAATACGGTTGCCGATGAGAACCGGCCCGTCACCAAGCTTCTGGAATGGTTTGAGAAGCCACAAGATGATTCAAGCAAATCGTGCGGCCAGTGCCGCATGGTTTTCGAGTGCCGATAATTGGCCAACAGCACTCAGTGACGGCGGTGCAGAACGGAATATTTCCTTGGCAAGCTTGCGCACCTGCTCAGAAGTTACCGCTTCAATTTTTTTGATCAGGGTTGACATCTCCGGCACCTCGCCAAAGGCCAGAAATTGCCGCGCGATCTGGTCAGCACGCGACGATGCGCTTTCGAGATTCATAACGATGCTGGTTTTGAGTTGTGCTTTGGCGCGGTCAATTTCTTTTTCGGTAATTTCATCAACCATCGACATCATCACAGTAGCGGTCACATCAAGCAGGTCTGGTGTGTGATCTGGCGATGTTGCGGCATAAACGCCAAGCTGGCCTGTATCCTCATATGTGGTGCCGAAGGCAAATACACTGTAGCAGAGACCACGTTTTTCCCGCACTTCCTGAAACAGGCGCGAAGACATGCCGCCGCCCAAAATGCTGGCCAATACCTGCAATTGATAGACGCGTGGGTCGCGGTAATTGGGTGCTGGAAATGATACAACGAGATGAGTCTGATCCAGCGGTTTTTGTTCGGTTTGTGCCGTGCCTGCAAAACTCGGTGGTTGGCGTTGGGGCGAATGACCTTGTGGAATATGGCCAAAATGTTTTTCGGCGGCTTTGGCAAAATCGGCATGATTTACATTGCCGGTAGCACACACGACCATGCGCGAGGCCCAATAGTTACGATCACGCCAAGCCACCATTTGTTCGCGCGTCATGGCCTGCACCAGTTCAGACGTTCCCAGAATTGAGCGACCGAGCGGATGATCCCCATAGGATGCGGCTTGGGCCAAATCAAAAACCAGATCATCGGGCTGGTCTTTTGAAGCAGCGATCTCTTGCAGGATCACGTCACGTTCGCGGTCAAGCTCTCCGGCGTCAAGAGTGGATTCAGTAAAAATGTCGGCTAGAATATCAAGCGCCAAAGGCCAATCAGCTTTTAAAGTGCGCGCATAATAGGTGGTGGTTTCCATGCCCGTGGCGGCATTGATTTCACCGCCAGTGCTTTCAATTTCCTCGGCGATGTCTTGGGCGCTGCGGCGCTTGGTGCCTTTGAAAGCCATATGCTCTAAAAAATGCGCAACGCCATTTTCTTCAGGGTTTTCATCACGCGCACCCGCCTTGATCCAGATGCCCAAGGCAACCGACTCCAAATGCGGCATTGCGTGGGTTACAACATGCAGGCCGTTTGGCAGCTTTGAAATTTCAACAGTCAATATACTCTCCCCTTTGATACTGCGCGTTATGTTCGCGCCAGCTTCAAGCGTGAGAAAGGATATAGGCCTTGACCTCAGCTTCGCTGTTTGGAAGCACTTTGAAGGTTTCTTGTCCATTCATCAAGTGAGTAAGTCGCTGTGGTAAATTTGGCCGTAATTTGGTGGCGCGTTCCACCGCATCGGGGAACTTGGCGGGGTGGGCCGTGGCCAATGTCACCATGGGTGAAGCTGTTGCTGTTTTTTGAGCGACGGCATAGCCCACAGCCGTGTGGGGATCGAGCAATTCACCCGTTTCCGCCAAAACCTTGGCCATGGTTGCGGCGGCTTCGCTCTCCGAGGTTGCACCTGAATCAAACTCCGAACGGATCGATTTCAACGCATCCGCCTGCAAGGTGAATGCACCGGATTGTTTTAAGGATTCCATGTGGCTGCGCACAGTGGCTGGATCATTGTTGCAAGCGAGATAGACCAAGCGCTCAAAATTGCTGGAGACTTGAATATCCATCGAAGGGCTGGTGGTGGCGTGAACGCCAGTCACGGTGTAGCTGCCAGTTTTCAACGTCCGATCCAGAATATCATTGCTGTTGGTGGCAATCACTAAGCGATCAATATCCAGCCCCATACGTTTGGCGGCAAGGCCTGCAAACACATTGCCGAAATTGCCCGTTGGCACAGTAAAACTGACCGCACGGTCGGGCGCACCCAATTGCAGTGCGGCATAAAAATAATAAACAATCTGCGCCATGATGCGCGCCCAATTGATCGAATTAACACCGGCAAGCGAAACGTCATCACGGAATTTCAAATCATTGAACAGGGCTTTGACGATGGCTTGGCAATCATCAAAATTGCCTTCAATGGCGATATTGTGAACCGACGGACTTTTAACCGTGGTCATCTGGCGGCGTTGCACATCAGACACCAAGCCATGCGGATGCAATATAAAGATACTGGCATTTTTTGAATGTTGAAACGCGTCAATGGCGGCCCCACCCGTGTCACCGGATGTTGCACCCACAATCACAGCCTTGCGCCCCTGCTTGGCCAGTGACCAATCCATCATGGGGGCCAAGAGCTGCATGGCCACATCTTTGAACGCAATCGTTGGGCCGTGGAAAAGTTCGAGCAGAAAATGATTGGGGGCCAGCTGCTTGATCGGGGTGGTGGCGGGGTGATGGAAAGTGGCATAGGCCTCATTCACCATGTGCTTGAGATCAGCGGCTGGAATGGAAGCTCCGGTGAATTTGCTGACAATGGCAAAGGCCACATCAGCGTAGGGTTTGCCGCGTAAGCCCAACAGCTCATCGCGCGAAACTTGCGGCCAGCTTTCGGGAACATAAAGCCCACCATCACGGGCAAGGCCAGACAGCATCGCGCCTTCAAAATCAAGGACGGGGGCAAGGCCGCGGGTTGAGATATATTTCATTGGTTTTCAAGCTCATTGCTCTCCCTTTTTGACCGTCATCCCTGCGAAAGCAGGGATCCAGCTTTGAACAAGCGCGCCCAGACTAAAGCTGGATTCCTGCTTTCGCAGGAATGACGGTTAGAGGGGAAAAGTGTTTTACATTGGCGTTGTCATTAGCTGGTGCATCCCCGCGCTTCAAGCGTGAGACTTTCTTGACAATGACGCAACAAAGAATCCGGCCACGCTGGCCAGCGCTGCGGCCAACCCAAACCAAGTGATGGCATAGCCCAAATGATTGTTGGCCAATTCAACCTTCGATTTTTGGATATAGGGTGGTGTTACATCATTTTCTGTCGGCAATTTTTGCAAGATAAAGGATGCGGCCTTGCCGTCATTTGCTGCACCAGCAGAGGTCAGCATGGCAGGCACATCCCACCAATACCAAATGTTTTTTGTGACATCATTATCGGGATCAAAATATCCGCGTCCCTTATTGTGAAAGCGCACAAGACCCTCAATGGTTTGGGTTGTGGTACTGGAGGCTAAAGGTTGATTTTCGGCAATGCCCCCCACATCAACGAGAACAATGTGGCCATCATCGGTTTTAAACGGCGAAATGATTTCCCAGCCGGGCGAACTGTTGACTGACGAGACCTTACGCAAATTATGCGCGCCATCTTGCTGGCCGGTGATTTTCACTTTCAAATACTCAATATCTTCGCCGGTCTTAAGTTTGGTTAAGGCGGATTCGAGCGAAATAGGCTCCGCCTTCATGCGTTGTTCAAGCGCTGCAATCAGCGCATTTTTTTGAGCGAGGCGCTGCACTTGCCAAATGCCAAGGCCCACCAAAATTGCAATGCCAATGGCGCTGGCCAATAGGATGGGCCAGAGACGGGGTTTCATTTCACTTCGCGGCCTTCTTGGGCTCCGGTTTTCCATTGCTGGCAAAGGAATGCGCCTTTCACCGGGCGTAGCAACAGAACTGGCATGATAATCAAAACCGGAACCGCAATTAACACATGCACCCAGAATGGTGGGGAATAGGCCACTTCAACGCCGAGGATGGAGCCCACCCCAAAAATGCAGGCAAAGAGCATGACGAACCAAGCTGCGCCATCACCTGCGTCAGCAAAGGCAAATGAGAGCCCACAGCTTGAGCAAGATTTGGCCACGGTCAAATAGCCTGAAAATAAATTGCCCTTGCCACAGCGCGGGCATTTTCCGGCAATACCGGTTTTGAGGAGCGAAATATCGGGATAGTAATTTTCGGTCATGGCATACTTTCAAAAAAGCAAAGGCCGCAGGCATTTTTACCAGCGGCCTTTCTTGATTAGTGCAAGTTGATCATTCGATCGGCATTACGCCGCCATGCGATCCCCAGATATAGACAGCGGCAAACAGGAACAGCCAGACCACGTCAACGAAGTGCCAATACCAAGCCGCGGCTTCAAAACCGAAATGTTGTTGCGGCGTGAAATCACCTTTCCAAGCACGCACCAAACAGATGAACAAGAAGATCGTGCCGATGATCACGTGGAAGCCATGGAAGCCTGTGGCCATGAAGAAAGTTGAGCCATAGATATTGCCACCATTGGCATTGCTAAAGGCAAACAAGGCGTGGCCATATTCCCACGCTTGAATGCAGGTGAATAACATGCCCAAAACCACAGTCAAGATCAGGCCATTGATCAGGCCCTTGCGATCATTGTTGAGCAAGGCATGATGCGCCCAAGTGACAGTGGTGCCCGAAGTCAGCAAGATCAGCGTGTTGACCAGTGGCAGATGGAACGGATCAAAAACGATTGTACCCTTTGGTGGCCAGATGCCGCCCGTGGCTGCGATGCGCGCGGCCATCTTGGCTTCGCCGGTAAACAGGCTGGCATCGAAAAACGCCCAGAACCAGGCCACGAAGAACATGACTTCCGAGGCAATGAACATCAACATGCCATAACGCAGATGCAAACCAACCACAGGTGTATGGTCGCCCGCATGGGCTTCGGCAATCACGTCACGCCACCACATAAACATGGTGTAAAGCACCAAGCCTAAACCGATGATCAAGGCAATCGAGGTTGAGCCATGCATCCACACCACGGCACCGACGGCGGTAATGAAAGCCGAAACTGCACCAACAAAGGGCCATGGGCTGGGTGATACCAAGTGGTAGTCGTGGTGTTTGGCGTGGGCATCGGCCATGGGTCGTCTCCTCTAGATCAATTTGTTTTTGCGGCCAGAGTCTTGCTTTCAACGGCAGGATCTGTTGCGGGATAGAATGTGTAAGACAATGTTATTTCTTTGATTCCACTGGCATCGGCATCATCAAGAATTGCGGGATCAACAAAAAACATAACCGGGAACTCATCGCCCTCACCCGATTTCAACGTGTGCTTGGTGAAGCAGAAACATTGGATTTTGTCGAAATAGGCCCCGGCTGATGGCGGCGTTACATTAAACACGGCAGAACCTGTAAGCGTTTCTTTTGATGTGTTGCGCGCATCAAAATAGGCCATGGTCTGTTCGCCAATTTTCACTTTCAACTCAGTTTGGCGGGCATGAAAATCCCACCCCAAGCCTGATGAAGTGTTGGCATCAAAACGAACGGTGATGAATTTATCGGTGGCTTTATCGGGCGCTTTTTCAGCGCGCTGCGTGGTGCCGCCAAAACCTGTGGCTTTGCAGAAGGCTTTGTAGAAAGGTACGGCTGCATAGGAGAGGCCGAGCATGGTGAAAACCACCGACGCAGCGATCACGGCAACGCGCAGATTTTTGGCTGGAGATGCGGCCATCAGATTTTCCGCGCGACAATGTCGCCGCCCAAATGCACCAGCGTGGTGATGAAAAACAAAACAATCAAGGCCACCAAACACCAAGCCATCACGGTTGCGCGCCTACGACGACGCTTCAAATCTTCCGGCGAAAAGGCAACAACTGGCTTCTTCTCATCCATCAGAACACGCTCACAAATGTTGGAAGATGCAACAGGCGTTCAACGAGGATCAACGCGAATATGGCAAAGAGCCAGAGGATGGAAAATCCAAACAAGTCCTTGCAGGCTTTATCGTTGAGCGCGCCTTCGGGCAGACGATAAACGTCAAGCGCATCTTTCAAAAACACCAAAGTCAAAACGCCAGCACCAACAGCATAAAGCAATCCGGCGATTCCTGTCAGGCATGGCAAGGCCACACTCGGAATAAGCAGCAATGAATAGATCAAAATCTGCTTGCGGGTTTCAGGGCGGCCCGCAACATTTGGCAACATCGGGATGCCGGCTTTTTCATAATCACCTTCACGGAACAGGGCCAGCGCCCAGAAATGCGGTGGCGTCCACATGAAAATTAGCAAGAATAGGCTGATCGAACCGAGATCGATATTATGGGTTACGGCGGCCCAAGACACCATGGGCGGAAATGCACCTGCCGCACCGCCGATCACAATGTTCTGCGCCGTCCAGCGTTTCAGGCCGATGGTATAAACCACCACATAAAAGAAAATCGTGAAGGCCAGCAAAGCGGCTGATTGCACATTCACAAACAGACCCAGCATAATCACGGATGCGACCGCCAAAGTTGCGCCAAAGCCCAAGGCTTCGCCGGGCAGAATGGCACCACGGGGAATGGGCCTGTTGGCGGTGCGCTTCATCACGGCATCAATATCAGCATCATACCACATATTGAGCGCACCAGATGCACCAGCGCCCAATGCGATGCAGAGTATGGTCATGAACCCCATCCAAGGGTGGATGTGTCCGGGGGCCGCGATCAACCCCACAATCGCCGTAAAAATCACCAGCGACATGACGCGGGGCTTGAGCAAAGCAAAATAATCACCAGCCGAACCTTGGCCGCCTTCAGCCAAGGTCACTTCGGTGAAACTGGTTTGCTCAATCGTCATGTGATTACTTGATCACTGGCAGCGTGTTGAACTGATGGAATGGAGGTGGGGAGGAAAGTGTCCATTCCAAAGTTGTAGCACCAGCACCCCAAGGATTGTCTGGCGCCTTGACCTTCTTGGCATAGGCCGAGAACATGCCGTACAAGAAGATCAACACGCCCAAACCTGAAAGGTAAGAACCGTAAGACGACACTCGGTTCCAACCTTCATAGGCCGGTGAATAATCAATATCGCGGCGTGGCATGCCAGCCAACCCTAAGAAATGCTGCGGGAAGAACACGAGGTTCACACCGATGAAAGTGACCCAGAAATGCAGCTTGGCGATGCGGTCAGAATACATATAGCCGGTGATTTTGGGGAACCAGTAATACCAGCCCGCGAAGATGGCGAACACAGCACCGAGTGAAAGCACATAATGGAAATGGGCAACCACATAGTAAGTGTCTTGCAAGCTGCGATCGATGCCCGCATTGGCCAGCACAACACCAGTTACACCACCAACGGTGAACAGGAAGATGAAGCCGATGGCCCAAACCATTGGTGCTTTGAACTCAATCGAGCCGCCCCACATGGTGGCGATCCAAGAGAAGATCTTAACCCCGGTTGGCACGGCAATGATCATGGTAGCCGCTACGAAGTAAGCTTGGGTGTCAGCATCCAGACCAACGGTATACATATGATGCGCCCAAACCACGAAGCCCACCACGCCGATAGCAACCATGGCATAGGCCATGCCGAGATAACCAAACACTGGCTTTTTCGAGAAGGTGGAGATGATCTGGCTGATGATGCCGAAGCCCGGCAAAATCAAAATATAAACTTCGGGATGGCCGAAGAACCAGAAAAGATGCTGGAAGAGAACGGGATCGCCGCCCTTTGATGGCACGAAGAATGATGTGCCGAAGTTACGGTCGGTCAGCAACATGGTGATGCCGCCAGCCAGAACCGGCAGTGACAACAACAACAAAAACACCGTGACCAGAACCGACCACACGAACAGTGGCATTTTGTGCAGCGTCATGCCCGGTGCGCGCATGTTGAAAATAGTGGTGATGAAGTTGATGGCACCTAGGATTGAAGAAGCACCGGCCAAATGGAGCGAGAGAATTGCAAAATCCATCGCAGGGCCAGGTTGGCCCGATGTTGAAAGCGGCGGATAAATCGTCCAGCCACCGCCCACACCATGCATGCCGGCTGGGCCTTCAACGAACATCGAAATCGTCAAGAGCAAGAAAGAGGGAACCAACAGCCAGAAGGAAATGTTGTTCATGCGCGGGAAGGCCATGTCGGGCGCGCCAATCATCAATGGCACAAACCAGTTGCCGAAACCGCCGATCATGGCGGGCATGACCATGAAGAAGATCATGATCAGGGCGTGGGCGGTGACCACCACGTTATAGCCGTGCTTGGAGCCCTCGATCAGCCCGAGCTGGGCGATCCAGGAGTTCGGCTGGAAGATCTGAATGCCGGGCTCATAGAGTTCCCAGCGGATCAGGCCCGACAGCGCCCCGCCCACCAGGCCCGCCATGATGGCGAACAGGATGTAGAGGGTGCCAATGTCCTTGTGGTTGGTCGAGAACAGCCAGCGGACGATGAAACCCGGCTTGTGGTCGTGCCCATCGTGGCTGGGGCTGTCGTGCCCGTGAGTGTCTGGGCTGTGATCGTGAGCGGGCGCTTGAGCCATCTTACGCGGGTCCTGGATCAGGGCTTGGCCGGCGCCGGGGGCGCGGCATTGGTGGTGGGCGCGGCGGCCGGGGCCGGCGCTGCGGGAGCCGCGGCGGCCGC
>JAYVXY010000139.1:0-16977 GCA_043784785.1 Aestuariivirga sp.
AGCTTACAGATCACTTTTTAAGTTTGTCGATACCGAGCATATCCATCATGGCTTTTTCGTAGAGTGTCTCGCTAGTACCTTTGCGCATCTTATGCAGGAAATACTTTTCAAACATCACTTTGGCATTGTGAACCCACTTGCCCGAAGATGACCAATTAACATTCCTTGGCGGAATTTGCGGTTGCGCCACAAATGCAACACCGGTGTCGCCAAAATCGGCCAGGCAAACCGCATTCCAGGTCCCTTGGCTAGCTGGTACTTCACCCCGCAAAAGCGCACCAATATTCATCGCTGTGGCGGTAACCATCGATTCAATCATGAAGCCCGTCTTTGGCACGCCGCACGGAACAGGTGTTGGCCCCATTGGCGGGATGGCCACACACACGCCCACAGCAAAAATGTTTTTGAATTTGGGGTTACGTTGATGCTTGTCGATCAGTATGAACCCGCGCGGATTGGTCAGGCCTTCAATTCCGCGTGTGGCCGGAATACCGCGAAAAGCTGGCAACATCATCGAGAACCCAAAGGGCAATTCCTTAGTGGCTTTCACGCTGCCATCATCGGCTATTTCTTCGACCGTCATTTTGCCGGCCTCGACCTTTTTGACGCGAGTGCTTGTCATCCATTTAATGTGATGTTCGCGCATCTCGCTTTCGAGCAGACCTTTCGTGTCGCCCACGCCATCAAGTCCCAAATGGCCGATATAGGGTTCCGAAGTCACAAAGGTCATCGGCACTTTGTCGCGAATTTTACGGCGACGAAGCTCGGTTTCGACAATGAATGTGAACTCATAGGCCGGGCCGAAGCAAGACGCACCTTGCACCGCGCCAACCACGATGGGGCCCGGGTTCTTGCAAAATTCTTCGAAGGCATCTGAAGCTTTTTCCGCATGATCAATGTGGCAAATTGATTGGGTAAATCCCGTAGGGCCCAATCCCTCAATCTCGTCGAAGGCCAATTCAGGTCCAGTCGCCAGAACCAGATAATCATAGCCCACTGTGGTGCCGTCATCGAGTTCGATCAAATTATTTTCGGCGTTCAGTTTACGTGCAGCGACAGGTTTGAAATCGATTCCCTTTTTGGCCATTACCGGAGCAAGATCAACTTCAATTGCATCACGCGTACGCCACTTCACGGCAATCCAAGGGTTGGAAGGAACAAAGTGGTATTTCGGATCCTTGGTGATGACAGTAAGCCTATCCTCTGGCCGCATCTGCCCTTTCATTTCATAAGCCATAATGGCGCCACCCAGACCAGCACCGAGAACTACAATGTGAGCCATAAATTTCTCCTTTTCCTGTGTCTTTCACCAATTGAAATTGAAACCCTGAGAGTTCCTGATTTGACTTCATCACCACTTAAAATTATCATATTAGAATATACTAATGTACAGATAAAACGTGACTCAATTGAACTCACCTCCTGAGCACAACATAAATTGCGGGGATGACCAGCACCGTGAGCACGGTTGAGGAGGCCAATCCGAATAGCAGTGAAATCGCCAGGCCCTGAAAAATAGGATCAGCCAGAATAACGACTGCACCAATCATCGCCGCAATCGCCGTGAGCAATATTGGTTTGAAGCGTATGGCACCGGCTTCAAGCAAGACATCTGCCAGTGTGCGGTCGGCGCGTTTTGCTCCCCTGATAAAATCAACCAGAAGAATCGAGTTGCGCACAATGATGCCAGCCAGCGCGATAAACCCAATCATTGACGTCGCAGTGAATGGCGCATGGAATATCCAGTGACCAAACATGATGCCAATCAGTGTCAATGGAATGGGTGTTAAGATGACAAGTGGCAATTTGAACGAACCGAACTGAGCCACCACCAGAATATAAATGCCGAGCAAGGCCACCATGAATGCTGCCCCCATGTCGCGGAACGTGACCCAAGTGACCTCCCACTCACCATCCCAAAGCAATACAGGCTTTGACTCATCCTGCGGCTGGCCATGGAGAGCAATGATCGGGCGCTGCAAGCCGGTCCAATCCACCTTGTCGAGCGCCCGGTTCACTTCGATCATGCCGTAAATTGGAGCCTCGAAACTGCCTGCTAATTCTGCTGTTACCATTTCAGCCGGACGGCTGTTGTGGCGGAAAATCGGATAGGATGACATTTCGTGTTTTACGCTGATCACATCACCCAGCTCAACAACCCCACGGTCACCTGGCAACACGTTAGCCGGAACCGGTGTTGAAAGTGCGCCTTCATCGAACATGTCGCGGGATTTTGGCAAGCCCATGGTAATTGCGATGGGTTGTCTTCCTCCGCCACGGTGGGAATAACCCAGCGTGGTGTGGGCATAGAGCGACTGCAATGTTTCATAGACATCGCGCTCTTCGACCTTTCTATACTCCAGATTATCCTGATCAATTGCGGCCCTGATCACGGGCTGCTGCACACCATAGCTGTCATCAATATCGACGACAAATGGCACCATGGCAAACGCTTCACGAACCTTGGCTGCCGTCTTGCGCCTGACGTCGTCACTCGGGCCATAAATCTCAGCGAGTAGCGTTGCGAGAACCGGCGGTCCGGGCGGCGGTTCAGTCGTTTTCACAACGGTGCCTGACGGTGCCGCTATCCCCATCAGCAATTGCCGCAATTGCAATGCTATTTCATGGCTGGTCCGCTTGCGCTCGGCTTTCGGCAGAAGGGTAATCTGGACATCCCCAAGTTCGGGCGACTTGCGAGCATAATAATGACGTACCAAACCGTTGAAATTGAAAGGAGCAGCAGTTCCGGCATAGGTTTGCAGTGCCTCCACTTCTGGAATTGTCGCAGCTTTGGCGGCCGCAAGTTGCAAGACGCGGTCGGTATCTTCAACTGACGAGCCCTCGGGCAAATCGACAATGATTTGCAGATCGGACTTGTTGTCAAACGGGAGCAGCTTCACCGTCACATCCTTGGTGTAGAACAACACCAAAGAGGCCAGCGTTGCCACACCCACAGCTCCAAGAAACAGCCAGGCGCGTGTCCTTGATTTGAGGATGGGACGGGCCACAAAAACATAAATCCGGCCCAAAATTCCCCCAGGAGTGCCAGTTGCTCCATGATGACCGTGGCCGCCAGATTTCTTGCCAAACTTCAGCATCAGCCATGGTGTGACAATGACTGCGACAAAAAACGAAAAGATCATCGCTGCCGAGGCGTTGGCGGGAATGGGGCTCATATAGGGACCCATCAAACCCGAAACGAACAACATGGGCAGCAGTGCCGCGACGACGGTCAGCGTCGCCACGATGGTCGGGTTGCCCACTTCAGCGACAGCGTCAATCACGGCCTGGGTGCGTGTGCGATCATCATCCATCGCCCAATGACGCGCGATGTTCTCAATAACGACGATCGCGTCATCCACCAAGATCCCGATGGAGAAGATCAACGCAAAGAGGCTGACGCGGTTGAGTGTGTAGCCCATGATGCGAGAGGCAAATAGCGTGAGCAGGATGGTCGTTGGTATCACCACGGCCACCACCATCGCTTCGCGAATACCTATGGCAACTGCTACCAAAAGCACAATTGATATTGTTGCCAGACCAAGGTGGAACAATAACTCATTGGCTTTTTCGTTGGCTGTTTCGCCATAGTTGCGGGTGACTTTGACAACAAGGTCATCCGGTACAATTTCGCCTTTCAACTGTTCAAGGCGAGCCATGACCCGCTCTGATATGACGACGGCATTGGTTCCAGCGCGCTTGGCAATTGCCAGAGAGACGGCAGGCACGCGCTTCATCACTTTGTCTTGACGCACAATGTCGGAGACACGCCACTCATTGCTGTCGGCATTGATCCGGACATCAGCCACATCGCGCACATAAACCGGCCGCATGTCACGTGATGTGATCACAATATTGCCAATTTCTGCCGGAGTTTGCAGTGTTTGACCAGCTTTCACCGATATTTGCAGGCCGTTGTTGCGTATCTGGCCCGCCTCAAACGAGCGATTTGCTCCGGTTACTTTGACCGCAAGCTGCTGCAATGTGATGCCATAGAGTGCCAGTTTTTCGGGCTGCGGTTCAATCCGGATTTCTTCGTTTTGCTCGCCCACCAGATAGGTCAGGCCCACATCATCGAGTTTGGTCAGTTCCACCTGAAGTTCGCGTGCCACACGGGTTAATCCATTGGCTGTCCAATGATCTGCCACATCGGGCTTTGGCGAAAGTGTGAGAACGACAATGGCGACATCGTCGATACCACGCCCAACAATTAACGGCTCCGGAATTCCCACTGGAATCCGGTTCATGTTGGCCCGAATTTTTTCATGCACGCGTAAGATGGCACTGTCGGCATTAGTGCCGACAAGAAACCGCGCCGTCACCATGACATTGTCATCGCGCGTTTGAGAGTAGACATGTTCAACGCCGTCCAAGCTTTTGATCAGAGTTTCCAAAGGCTCTGTCACAAGTTTCACGGCATCTTCGGCTTTCAGGCCATCGGCACGAACCATGATATCAACCATGGGAACCGAGATTTGTGGTTCTTCTTCCCGCGGAAGCGTTTGCAATGCAACGAAGCCAACAATGAAGGCCGCCAGCAGGAACAACGGAGTCAATGGTGAATTGATGAATCGCCTTGTCAGTTGACCAGCTATGCCCAAGCTCACGGTGTTGCCACCTTGTCACCAGCCCGAAGACCAGACAGGATTTCGATGCGTTTGCCCTCTGCTGTCTCGAAAATGTCTCCGACAATCACCGCCACGTCTGCTGCGCCATCTTGGCCCAGAACGCTCACATAATCCACGCCGGATCGCTGCCAAACAGCTTCAGGCGGAACATCTGTGACTTGACGCGCGTTAACCGGTATCCAAACCAATGTGCGCTCGCCAACAAAATAATCGCCCAATCCGTCAACATCGACATCGGCCAAAACCTTGCCAACATCGAGTTCTGGATAGACCTTGACGATCTTGCCATTTCTCGCGGCTGCAATGGTTGATTGAGCAGGTGCTATGCCGCGACTGCCAACGAGCACTGTGTCACCATCATGCAGACTCGCTGCATGTCTTTCTGGCAAGGCCAGCCGTAGAAAATAGCCCCCTCCGGCAATCCTGACGATTGTCTCGCCCGCCATCACAACACTGCCCTTTGTAACCGGAACGGTCAGCACACGCCCGGGAGCCGGCGCCAACACTTCACCTTCGGCTGCTTGTTGGGCCACCACGGCACGGTCAGCATCGGCAGCGGTAACTTCACTGGTCAAAACGTCAACTTGTGTCTGTAAACTGTCGATACGACTTTTGGGAATTGTCCCCGAAGCCAGTAATGCGTTGCCACGTTTCAATTCGGTAAGCGCATTTTCAAGCTGGGCGTGAAGTTCTTTAAGCCTGGCATCTAAAGCGTCAAGATGAAGCGCCAGCTTGTCGTCCACAACGGTTGCAATCACGTCACCAGCTTTGACTGCCGCACCTTCTTCCACCTTCAGAGAGGTAATGGTGCCGCCAATGCGCGCACGCGCGACCACCAGGTCACGACTTTCAACTTGTCCAAAAACAGCCTTGTAGTCGGTGCGTTCACTCGGTTTAACCAGATATTCCCCGGCACTTGCAGCAGTTTGAACCGCCCAGCCCAACATAACCGCGCAAGCCATTGCGAAGGAATATATCTTATATTGCGACATTGTACCGGTACCCCGCAGGATTTGACTAATATGCATTCATCAGACAGTATAAAAATATGAATATAAGGGATTTGGCTGCATCATCGGATCGGGCCAGCGATTTTCTCAAGTCGCTGGCAAACTCGCAAAGGCTTCGCATTCTGTGTCTGATCCTCGAAGGCGAAAGACCAGTCGGTGAAATAGCCGAGGCTATTGGTGCTAATCAAAGTTCAGTGTCTCAGAATCTTGCTTTGATGCGGCGGGAAGGTCTTGTTGTGCCGCGCCGTGATGGCCAAACAATCTACTATCGGTTGGCGGACAAGAATGTCGTCAAAATTTTCAGATTGCTGAGTGACATGTTCTGCAAACCGTAATTCGCTTAACGGAAAACCTCTCCTGCTTTGCAGCCGAGTGCCTTGAACACTGTCGCCGCCGGACAAAAACCCGTGAATGATGCCTGCAATAAGTTCAGCCCAACGAATGCCGTCAAGAGAAGCCAGTAGGGTGAGAAGAAATAGGTCAAAGCAACCGATAGCAGCACCACACACCCTGCAAACCTCATAACCGCCTTGTCGATGTTCATCATGTATTCTCCAGTTTATATATTTGTATATTCTAATATTGTGATTTATAGATGTCAACCACCTACACTGGCATCAATGCCATCGGCGGCAATTTGCGTTCATATTAGAGGCGGATTGAGTTTGCGCCTTGACTTCGATCAACTGTCTTTCGGCATATTTTCTGCATGAACTGGCTCGCTGGCCGCCATGAAGAGTCGCAAGGGCGCAAGATTAGTTGTCTATTATCCTCACCTGTCAGCAACCAGCCGGAACCCCAGATGCGTGGGTGGCGCTCCTGTGGCGCATCCGCCCAGAGCCGGATTGCGTATAAAGACTGAAACCACGGCCTCGTGTGCCCCGGCGGCTACAAAAGCAGGGCAGAGGTTGTTATTCTGGACGGCAAATTCCGGCTTGTAGCAGCTCGAGGTCCACTCCCAGACATTGCCGTCGAGATCCGATATGCCGTCGGGCGTGGTCGAGAAAGATCCGCTCGCACGTACCGGCCCAATCGGGGTTTTTTCCTGACCATATTCTGCGGCCCAGGCCAGCCTGGGATCAGTAAAATAAGGGGCAGGTTTTGGCTTGACGAGTGAACGATCCAATTCTCGCCACTCGGCAAGAGTTGGCAATCGCAAGCCCCCACCCGAACGTGCGTTGGCCCATGCCACATATTCGCCAACATCAAACCAATTGACGCCGGTTATTGGGAATTTTTCTCCACCAGCAGGCGCCGTTGGCATAAAGGAACACCCCTTCTCCTCATAACACCGACGCCATGAAACAACAGAAACTTCAAAACGCGAGACAAGAAGGGTGTGCCCATTATTGCTTTCCATGCGAACCGGAACCATCCCTGCCCTAAAGGAGTCATCAAGATGACGGCTTGACCAGAAAACGGCCAAGCCTACCATCACCAGGAATGCCACCCCCAAGCCAAGGATAAACCTGTTCACCATTACCCCGTGATCGGTCCGGCTTTCTTCACCTGCATCATCAGGTCATCATTCCATTCGCCGTCAACTTTCACATGTGCGGTGGCTCCCAGCATGACGGCCTCAATGAGGTTATGATTGACATAAGCGTAGATGCCGGGCTGCCGGAACTTGTACATCATGGCACCCGCCGATCCGCCCCGGATGAACCAGGTTTCGAGCCCGGTCGCTGGAGCATCCGCAAAGGAACCCGTGTCCCAAACGAAGTCGCCATGACCACCAATGAGGTGGGGCCGTGAGTCGCGGTTGGCTTGGGCATGAATGAACAGTACATTCTCACCCACCTTGGCTTTGAGGGCATTTTCACCCGTCAATGCGCCAGCCTTGCCGTTGAAGACAACGTGGGTGGGAATGAGTCCCCGCATGACGTCCAGGCTTTCGGCCAAATCTTCGCCAGCCGTTTCATATTTTTTGTAAGCCCCGCTTTGGTCACGAGGAATGTAGAAATCCTGTTCACCGATATAATAGGCACGGTCGTATTTAAGGGGGTTTCCCTTGCCATCCTTGATGCCGTCACGGGGCAGCACCATCACGGCACCATTCATGCCATGGACAACATGGTAGGGGATCATTACATCGCCTGGCGCGCAGTGATAGACGAATACGCCTTGTTTGATGGCCTTCCAACGCAGCACAGTCTCTTCACCTGGCAGTATTTTGGTGAGCGCGCCGCCGCCCAGCGCACCGGTGGAGGCGTGAAAATCGATATTATGCTCCATCGCATTGGTTGCGAGATTCTTGAGGGTTAACTCAACATAGTCGCCTTCATGCACAACAATCATTGGTCCGGGAACACTGCCATTATAGGCGAAGGCCCAGATCTCGGTTCCGTTGTTGTCAATGATGATCTTTTTTTCTTCAATGGTAAAAGTGACCTCGACGATCTTGGGGCCACCGGTTGCCACCTGCTCGTGTTCTGGCAGGAAAGGCGGCGCTACCATTTTTTGCTTAACGCGCGGCAATTTGGAAATATCAAGCTTTGCATCATCGGCGTTGGCCTGAACCGTGCCGAATGTAGCGGCCGCCGTCACAACTGTTGCGGCGAGCAAGCCACGGCGCGTGAGAAGCGGACTGATCAAATTATTCAGAGTCGACATGACGTGTTCCTTTGAGTTTGATGGGGGAATTTCTGTGCTGTGGCCTAACGATTACTGCACCTCAATCACAGTCCACATGCCAGCCATGTAGTGGCCGGCCACATTGCAATAGAGAAGATATTTTCCAGGTTTCAATTCCAAGGTGATTGAAGCCGATTTGCTTGGGTCAATTTCATCTATCGAACCCAAGGTCTGCATGCCTTCGGCATCAACTTTGTTTCTGCTTTGGTCGTAAGGCAGCAACTTATTCTCGTCGGTTATGCGCGCAATGATGACTTCATGCACCAAGTTGCTGGCAAGATTGGTAACGTTGAATTTGATATCGCCATGAGCCACGGCCTTGGGATTAACATTTATCCCCATCTTTGCCTTTGTCATGTCGGCCTTCATGCCCATGCCCATGGCTGGCGACGTGCCAACTGTTCCGATCTTGTCGATCAGGGTCACCTTGACGACAGTCTCGGCCTGAGCCGCTGTCGCTATGAGGGTGGTGAGGACTAACGCTTTGCCAATGAGTCTTCCAAATTTCACGATTGTTGCTCCTTTTTAATTATATATTTCGGATGCATGTTTAACAATATGCGTTGGCCGATCTATTGATCTGAATCAATTCAAGCCATGATCGGTAAAAAAATTGTTGGGCGCTTCGCAGTTAAGCAATTGACCGTGCGATGCGCCCGATTGCACCAACTGCTCGATTGGAAAGAGATGAAAAGCTTGTGCAGGCCGCCTAATTACATCTTGGACTTAAGGTAGGCAATCACGTCAGCGCGTTCATCTTCGGCCTTGAGTCCGGCAAAGGCCATCCTTGTTTTAGGTACCACTGCCTTTGGATTTTCAAGATAGGTCTTGAGTGTCGCTTCATCCCACACAGCGCCAGTTGCCCCATATTCCTTCATGCCGTCGGAATAGTTATAGCCCTCAACAGTGGCTGCCTTCCGGCCAAAAACACCAAACAGGAATGGACCCACTTTGTTGGTCTTGTCGGTAGCGGAATGACAGGCCGCGCATTTTTTGAAAACCTGTTCGCCTTTGACCGCATCGCCATCTGCCACCGCAGCCTCAACCATCAGACCAAGCCCCAGAACCGTGAACAGAATCAGTTTCATAATGGTTTTCCCCAATTGCGATAAATGTTGTCTAACAACTCTGATGATTGTTCAACAATAGAGCTGTTACGACAATATTTGTAATTGATATAGATCAAATGCACTAATTTAATTGGCGCGCAACAGGCGTTGGGAATGTGACCCAGTAATATGCTGTAATCTCTCACATGTGCGAGCCGTCGGGCGTTTTTTCGCCGGAGATTGCGTCCACCAGCTTTCGCTGGCCGCGCTTCATCTCGGCTGACCCAACTTAGCCGACGGGAAAGCCCATCGTCTCAACTTTGTAGCCAGCCGCCGTCATCACCCGCATCAGTTCTTTATGGCCCACTTGCGCCATTTTCAGCGGCGGGTTTTTCTTTGGATCTTGCTCGGCTTCAACCACGAACCAGCCTTCATAACCATGCAATGCAAAGCGCTTTACAATCGCTGCAAAGTCCAATGAGCCATCACCAGGCACGGTGAATGCGCCAAGCGCTACTGCATCGAGAAACGATTGTTTGGTGCGATCGAGCTTGTTGATCACATCCATCCGCACATCTTTTACATGCACGTGATTGATACGTTTGTGATGCTTGTCGATGGCACGCAAAACATCGCCGCCGGCAAATGCCAAGTGGCCCGCATCCAACAACAGCGGAATCCCGGGGCCAGAATTATTCATGAAAGCATCGAGCTCTGGCTCAGTTTCAACCACAGCCGCCATATGGTGATGGTAGGATAAGGGCATGCCCTGCTCGGCGCACCATTCACCAAATTGGGTGAGCTTGCGGCCATAGGTTTTCATTTGGCCGTCATCAAGTTTTGGCTTTGTGGATAGCGGCTTGGAACGATCACCCTGAATGGAAAGACCCACCTCACCATAGACAATGCAGGGCGCATTGACCGCCTTGAACAGTTCGATCATCGGATGAATGCGATCTTTATCGGCAGCGATTTCGCCTTGAACCAGCAGGCCTGAAAACCAACCGCCACAGAGTGTAACGTCGGCTGCCTTCAAAATCGGCAACATCACTTTTGGGTCATTAGGAAAACGCCGGCCCATTTCCATGCCGGTAAAGCCTGCCGAGCGTGATTGGCGCAGGCACTCTTCTAGTGAAACATCATCGCTCAACTCAGCCAGATCATCATTCCACCAGGCGATGGGAGACATTCCGAGTTTTGCTTTCATGGTGCTGGATCCTGGTCAACGCGATTTTGGGGATATCTATTTATATTGGCGATTTACTGCAAACGAATTTGACTGGTGAATGGGTGTTTCTATCAATTTGCGTCAGGATTTCATGCATTGCCTTTTGGGCATCATGCCAGCGAAAACTGGCACCCCGCTTTTTTGCGCTATCGTTAAGGAAGCTGGGTCCCAGCTTTTGCTGGGATGACAGGGCCGAGAGTTGGAATGCAGTAGTGAACTATATCCCCAATAACGCCCTATTCGCCTTCGTATCCGCATCGGCCTTGGCGAAATCGTCGAAGGCGCGGTCGGAAACTTTAATGATGTGGGCTGCGATAAATTCAGCACCTTCCCTTGCGCCATCTTCGGAATTCTTGATGCAGCATTCCCATTCAAGCACCGCCCAGCCGTCAAAATCATAACCCGTGAGCTTTGCAAAGATTGCTGCGAAATCAACCTGACCATCGCCAACGGAACGGAAGCGCCCGGCCCGCTTGAGCCATGGTTGGAAGCCACCATAAACGCCGGTCTTGCCGTTGAACAGAAACTCAGCATCCTTCACATGGAACATCTTGATGCGGTCGTGATAGTGGTCGATATAGGCCAAATAATCCAGCTGCTGCAGTACAAAGTGGCTGGGATCATACATGATGTTGCAGCGTTTATGGCCTTTAAGCTTGTCGAGGAACATTTCAAATGTCAGGCCGTCATGCAAATCCTCCGAGGGGTGGATTTCATAGCAAAGGTCAACACCTGCTTTGTCGTAAGCATTCAGGATCGGCAGCCAACGCTTGGCCAGTTCAGTAAAGCCTTCATCGATCAGGCCTTCCGGCCATTGTGGGAAGGGATAGATATAAGGCCAGAGCAGCGAACCCGAAAAGGTGACAGATCGATCAAGGCCAAAGCGCTCGGAGGCTTTGGCCGCCATCATCAATTGTTCCACGGCCCATTTTTGGCGGGCTTCCAAATTACCGCGCACAGATTCTGGTGCGAATGCATCAGAAAGACGGTTATAGGACGGGTTGACCGCAATCAGTTGGCCCTGCAGGTGGGTTGAAAGCTCGGTCACGACCAAGCCTTTGTCGGCCAGCTTGCCCTTATACTCATCAACATAAGTTTGGCTTTCTGCCGCTTTCTTCAAATCAATGCAGCGGCCATCCCATGTTGGCACTTGCACACCCTTGAATCCCTTGGCCGCAGCCCATCCGGCCAAGCCTTCAATCGAATTGAATGGCGCTGCATCGCCAGCAAATTGCGCCAGAAAAACGCCGGGGCCTTTAATGGTTTTCATGGACTGCCTCTCCTCGATTTAATTTTTCATGGCGCCGGGCCCCGGGATGGCACCCGGAGGGCATTTGCCTGCGATGATCATACCCAACACCTCATCATGCGTCACGTCCTTGGTGCTGGCAGTGCCAACAACCTTGCCGTTTTTCATCACCACCAAGCGATCAGCCAGATCGAACACGTCATGCAGATCATGGCTGATCAGGAAAATGCCAATGCCATCAGCTTTCAATTGCTTGATCAACTCACCCACTTGCGCGGTTTCTTGCGGGCCCAGGGCGGCTGTCGGTTCGTCCATAATCAGAATGCGTGCATTAAAGTGGATGGCACGGGCGATGGCGACCGACTGGCGTTGCCCGCCGGAGAGTTTCACAACAGGCTCCTTAAAGCGGCGGAAATTGGGGTTCAGGCGGAACATCACCTTGCGGGTTTCCGCTTCCATGGCCACATCATCAAGTGTTCCAAATCTGGTTCGAAGTTCGCGACCCAAATAGAGATTGGCAGCGGCGTCCACATTGTCAGCCAAAGCCAGGGTTTGGTAAATCGTTTCAATCCCCAAACCTTTTGCGTCGCGCGGATTGTTGATGGCAACTTCCTTACCTTCAACATAGATCGAGCCTGTATCGCGTTTATAAGCGCCTGACAGCACTTTGATCAGCGTCGATTTACCAGCGCCGTTGTGGCCCAGTAAGCCCACCACTTCGCCAGGGAACAGATTAATACTGGCGTGATCAACAGCTTTGATGCCGCCAAAGGCGATGGAGATGTCTTTCATCTCGATCAGCGGTGTGCCGCGCTCGGGCGTGAAGGTTTTAGCCCCCGTCACGGCGAGTGGCGTTTCATGGGTTTCGGGCGCAGGTGTTTTCGATACCTTCGCGGCTTTTGCTTTCTTGGAAGGCGCAGTGGTTTTCTTTGCTTTTGCTTTTGCCATGTCAGCCTCCCCCTATTTCACGTTACGACGATAAAGTTGGTCGAGATAAACCGCGAGCACAAGCACGCCACCCACGACCATATTTTGATACGCGGCTGGGAGGTTCAGAAGTGACATGCCGGAGATGATCGACTGCATCATCAATGCGCCGATCATGGCACCATAAATCGTTCCCACACCACCGGCCAGCGATGTGCCACCAATCACCGTTGCGGCAATCACATAAAGCTCGTTGGTCAGGCCCAAAGCGTTGGTCGCGGCGTTGAGACGGGCTGATGAGATAATCGAGGATACGCCAACTAAAAAGCCCATCAGTGCAAAAGCTTTGACGGTCAACATTTTGGTGTTGATACCTGCAAGCTCTGCGGCTTCGGGGTTGCCACCTGTTGCATAGACATAGCGGCCAAACTTGGTGCGCGTGGCCACAAAGGTCATGACCAGACAAACGGCGATGGCGATCAATGCGGGCAATGAAAAGCCCGTGTAATAGGTCAGGCCCGTGGTGCAATGAACGACTTTGTCGGCAGCCATGCAAATTGCCGAGCCATCTTTGTTTTCAATACCTGCCGGGATTGTTATGGAGTTGGCCTTGGCAAATTTTTCAGTAACGCCAGGTGGCCACGGATATGAATTCATCACCAATGTCGTTGCCCACACAGCAAGACTGCCCACGGCTGCGAGAAATATTTCGGCCCACATCGGGCGCAGCGGAAAGCCGAAACGTTGACGTTGAGCCCTGCCGTTAACAATGGCAAAAATTATACCAGCACAAGCCACCGCTGCCAATAACCAGCTCCAAAATGGCCCAAGCCAACTGCTTGGAACACCACCACCGAACACGCCGAAATTCTGATCCATCGGGGCCACGGTTTCGCCTCTGGCCAGAAGGAAGGCCACGCCGCTATAGGCAATCAAGCCGCCCAGCGTGACGATGAAAGCGGGAATTTTTGCATAAGCCGTCAAATAGCCGTTAAACGCGCCGATCAAAGTACCGAGAACAAGACACGCGATAACACCAAGCAACCAGATCGCTGGATGGCCCACACCGATGGCTGGCCCTAATTGATAGACTTGCAGAACAGCCGTGCTGACGGCAATCAAACTCAGCATCGAACCCACTGACAGATCGATTTGACGCAACACAATCAGCAAGACCATGCCCGTCGACATAACGGCGATCGATGAGGTTTGGACAAGCAGTGTCCATAAATTGCGCGGTGTTAAAAACGAGCCGCCAAACAGTCCTTCATTAGGGCGAATAATCCCGCTCCACACATCAAAAATGCACCAGACCAACAACAGCGCCACGACCATGCCGAGAATGCGCGTGTCGATTTCGGTGGCGCGGAAAAATTTCTTGACCGGGCCCTCATTCTCAAAAGCCGGATTTTGACTTGTGCCAGTCGTATTGGACAATTGCGCCTCCCCTGAAACGGCCGATTTTTGCGGCTCTGCCCTCTATCTATATCATCTCAAAAAAACTGCGCCATCTCAATTTCGAAATGGCGCAGCACTATTTATTCAAACTCGCAAATTATTATTTGCAAGCGTCAACGGTTCCGGCCTTAACACCAGCACAAGCTTGGTCTTTGGTGATGTGACCAGCTGTGATCGCATCGCCAACATTGGCTATGGTGATTGGCGTTGGAGCCAAGAGGATTGAGTTCATTTCAACCTTCTTCTTGCCGCCGTTGAACTTTGCAACACCTGGGATCTTATCCACAGCGGTGCCGTCAGCCAAGGCGATAGCAGCAGCTGCTGCGGTTTTGCCGAGGTCAACAGAGTTCTTCCAAACCGAAACGGTTTGGGTTCCGAGGGCAACGCGGTTGATGGCGGCCAAGTCACCGTCCTGACCGGTTACTGGAACTGTTCCAGCCAGACCTTGAGCGGTCAAAGCAGCCACAACGCCTGAGGCCATGCCGTCATTTTCAGACAGAACAGCGTCAACTTTGTTGCCGGTTGAGGTCAGGCATTGCTCCATGTTTTTCTGAGCGTTGTCTGGCTTCCAACCATCGGTGAAGGTTTCGCAAACATTCTTGATGTCGCCTGAATCCATGGCAGCTTTGAGAACTTCCATCTGGCCTTGGAACAAGAAGGTTGCGTTTGGATCGCCCTTATCGCCCTTGATGAAAGCAAAGTTGCCTTTCGGCTTCACTTTCAGGATTTCCTTGGCCATGATGCGGCCCACGCCGACGTTGTCGAAGGTGATGTAAAGCGCGTTTGGATCTTCGAACTGCACGTCATAGGCAATCGACTTAATGCCAGCATCGCTGATCTTTTGGATCGATGGCAAAATCGCATCTGAGTCAAATGCAACAACCATGATCACATCTGGCTTCTGAGCAATCAGGCCTTCAATGTCAGCAGCTTGCTTTTGGGCAGAGCCCTGAGCATCCGAATCGATATACTTGTCACCAGCGGCTTCAACCACGGCCTTAATGGCAGCAGCGTCGGTCTTCCAACGTTCTTCCTGGAAAGTCTTCCATGAAACAGCAATGGTCTTGCCAGCAGCCATAACTGGCATTGATGCAGCACCGAGGGCCAAACCAGCAGCCATCATTGCGATAATTGTTTTTTTCATTCCCATTCTCCTCCTGAACACCTCCTAAAAACATGGACGACGCCCGCCCTGCTTCGTTCAACAATTCTCCCTGTCATACGATTCTGTTTTTGGATGGTGCTTTGCAAAATTTATTTTGGCGTCCAAAATAATGTTGCATAAAGCGCTATTCTGAGTCAACACTAAACGCCTAAGATTATGTTGTGCAATGCAAAATTAATGTTGCACGTGCGAAGGATTTGATGCGCGGCAAGGCAGACAGTGATTTGGTGAGACGGCAGAACCGGCGCGTGGTTTTGGAAGAGTTGCGCTTTCATGGGCCAGCGCCGCGCGTGGAGCTTGGTCGGTTCACCGGCTTATCTCCGGCGACCATTACCTCAATTACCATGCAGCTGATTCAAGATGGCGCAATTGTTGAGCTCGACGACGTGATGGCCACAACTGATGCAGCAAAGCGCGGACGCCCCACGGTTCTGTTGGGCTTAAGACCTGATGCCGCTTTTATGATCGCGATCAAGATTTCAATCGGCATGTTGGAGTTTGCCTTGGCGGATTTTTCGGGCAACATCCGAGATCGGGCACAAGTGTCTGTGGCCACTTATGATATGCAACCTGAAATTTTCAGTCGTCGCTTGATCACTGAAACCCAACACTTCATTGCATCGAGCAAAATTGATGCACATCTGATCGCCCAGATCAGTGTGGCGGCACAAGGTGTGGCGGATAGTCGTGTGGGCAGCATTGCATGGAGTCCTGCATTCAAAGCGCGCGGCGTTGCCATCGTTGGGCCGCTCGAAAAGGAATTTAAAATCCCTTGCACTCTCGCAAATGATGCGAACATGATTGCTGAGGGGCTGATTGCGCGGCGCAAATTGGATTTGCATGGAACCACCGCAGCCGTATTCATGGGTTATGGCATCGGCATGGGGCTGGTGATTGATGGGGCAGTTTATCATGGTTCAACGGGGGCTGCCGCAGAATTTGGCCACATGAACCATATGCCAAATGGTGCGCTGTGCCGGTGCGGAAGGCGCGGCTGTTTGGAAGCCTATGCATCAGACTATGGTATTCTGCGCAGCGCTGAAAACTTACCCGACGAAACGCCCCCGCCCTCTTATGCCGTTGATCCACAGGTGACGGCGGCTTTGGAATATGCCGCACGCCATGGCGATCAAGCTGCCATTGCCGCATTTCAAAAAGCCGGCCGCGCCATTGGTTTTGGCTTGGCGCGCATGATTGCCTTGCTCAATCCAGACCGCATCGTTCTGGCTGGTGCGGGCACGCGCGCTCTTGATTTGATCGAGCCATCACTGCGTGCCGCTATTGATGAGGGTGTTGTGGAGGAGTTGCGGCATAACTTGAAGATCGAAACACTCCCCATCGATAAAGACATGATTATCAGCGGAACCATTGATGCAGCAATGCGGCGATTGGATTCCGGAGTTTATGCGTTCGGACCAGCAACTGGCAATGAATTAGAGAAGGAAATGCGGGCATGAAGAAGTTTTTTGGTGTGGTTTTTTGTTTGGCTTGCATGGCCCTTTCATTTGCCAGCCCCAGTTTTGCAGATGACGCAAAATCAGAGATGGTTTTGCAGACTTGGTATAAATTAATTCTGGAATTGGTGCGGCACACGGCCACTTATTCTCCGCCCGTAGCGAGCAGGTCTTT
>JAYVXY010000140.1:0-16949 GCA_043784785.1 Aestuariivirga sp.
TTGTGCCTAAAATCGGCTCTACAATTGCATACCAAGACTCTTTCGGAATTTCTCTCTGCTTAGCTGCGGCACCGCAAATATAGAGCTCATCACGCGCTCTGGTCATGGCCACGTAAAGGAGGCGGTTTCGTTCTGCCACCTCTTTTGCCTTTGTCTCGTCCAGCCAAACTTGCAATTCGGGCGAGATAGAAAGGCCACTTAACATCCAGAGCGGAAGGCCCGTTCCCTTCGCGCGATCTGGTATGATCAGCAGGCGCTGGGCATCTCGCCCCTTTGGAACTGAGGCCGCATCCGGCAGAAATACAATGCTAGCTTCCAATCCTTTGGCTCCATGGACAGTCATCAATCGTACTTCGCCAGAGGATTTTTCCAATTCGCGCCTGATTTGAGTCTCGCCCGCATTAAACCAATGCAGAAAACCGGCCATGGATTGGCCATGCTCGATTTCATAAGCCAGTGCTTGATCAAGAAAGGCATCGACTGCATCACCGGCTTCAGGCCCCAATCTTCGCAGCATTGGCTTTCGAAATTTCACCATGAGCTTGGCAAAGAAGTCAAAAGGGCCTGATTTTGCAGCGAGGGTTTTCAGCTCGCTCAACCAAATCGCATTCTGCGATTTTTGAGTTTGTAGCCTGCTCCACATCGAATGAGACGCACGTCCATGGGCCAGTTGAAACAACTCATCTTCATTCAGGGGCATGGGCACAAATGGGCTTTTCAATATGCAAGCCAAGGCATAATCGTCATCTGGCAAATGTAACCACTGCACCAATAATAATAGATCCTGAATTGCGATACTCTCGCTCAGCTTGAGACGGTCAGCGCCAGCGACGGGCACGCCGATTTTTCGCATTTCGGCAATCAACATCGAAAAAAGTGACCCGCGTGACTGAAGCAGGATCATGATATCACCGGGCTCGATCAAACGGTTTTGCGACTCCAGTCTGCGCTTTCCGATCCAGGCCTTGATCGTGCTTGCAATTTGACGCGCCAATCGTCGCTTGGATGACTGAGCAGGTTCGCGATCTACCGGGGCTGCCCAGTGATCTTCGGTTTCCTCTGCTTCTGCTGGAAACACCAGCGGCCAAACTTCAACCCGCCCTGGGGCACCAATCCGGTTCGTGGTGTGATCTTGTTCGGCCTTATCTTCAGCGGCAAAGCCAAATCGCTGTGGATTATTTGCTGGAAAGACATGGTTGACTGCACTCAGAACATCTTCTGTGCTGCGATAGGATATATTGAGCTCAACCTCGCCAGCAGAATTACCATTGTTGGAAATGAGAGAGATGAACTGACTTCTTGCCGCGGCGAATGTTGCCGCGTCAGCGCCCTGAAAACTGTAGATCGATTGTTTTCTATCTCCGACCACGAATAGTGTTCGCGCCTTAGATTGAGATCGGCCTTGCCCGGCAAAAAATTCCTGCGCTAAGGCCTGAATGATTTGCCATTGAGCCGGACTGGTATCTTGTGCCTCATCGAGCAAGATGTGATTTAAACCGGAATCCAACTTGTATAAAACCCACTGCGCAGCGCGCGCGTTCTGCAGCAGCAGGCTGGTGCGTTTGATCAAGTCATCAAAATCATAACACCCTAATTGACGCTTTTGTCTTTCAATTCTGACATTGATGGCCTTGGCCAGTGTAAATATGGCTGATGTTGCTTCAATTCGCTTCAACATGTCCTGTTGATTAAACAGAAAGAGCAGGCGTGCTTGTTCACCCGTAATGAACTCTTGGGTATTTTGATGGGCGATTGCAACATCATTGGCCATCAATTTTTTGCGAAGTGCCAATGGTTGCGCCCTGGTAAAATAAATATGCTTTAGAAGTTGGGATTTTTCGATCACTGATGTGACAAGCTTCATGGATGTAGACGCGTCATGACCACCGAAAGGTTTATGCTGTCCTAAAATATCGGCATGTAGCAGGTAAGCATCGCGATCAATTTGGTTTAATTTTAACGCAATCGTGGCCGTCGTTTCATTCAAATCAACGCCGGCCAAATTCTTCAATAACAATATGAAGTCGCCATCATCAATACCGGCCTCGAGCAAACTCCTGAGATTTTGTGAGGAGCTGAGAAAGCTTTGAATCAGACTGTCAAAGGTCTCGCTTGTGCTATTTGCAACAACGATCCTGAATGCGTTTGCGAGGTTTTCAGCATCACCCAGAGCGGCCTGACGCAAGATTACGCGTTTCGACTCATTGCGCATCTGGCGGGCTTGCCTATCATCAAGAACCCGAAAACCGGGCGCCATGCCAGCTTCAACCGGGAAGAGCTGTAGCAAACGTTCGCAGAACGCATGAATAGTCTGAATTTTCAAACCACCAGGTGTCTCAAGCACGGCGGTGAAAAGCCTGCGTGCCCTGATGAGCTGTGCTGAAGCGGGTTGATCTATGCCCAGGGCCTGAAGTTCAGCTTTCAGTGCTTCGTTGTCGAATGCTGTCCAGCGGCTTAGCCTCTCAAAAAGGCGCGACGACATTTCTGCTGCAGCCGCCTTGGTAAATGTGATGCAGAGAATTGTTGATGGCTCAGCACCATCGAGCAACAGCCTGATCACGCGTTCGACGAGCACATGGGTTTTGCCGGAGCCGGCATTGGCAGTAACCCAAACAGATTGTGACGGGTTTGCCGCCTCGGTTTGCTGTCTTGTTGGTTTGAAGGGTTTGTTCAAACCGCACCTCCGCCGAGCATCCACTCGCGAAACCGCGATAGGTGATCATAGTCCATTTCGCCTTCCTCTTTGAGTGGCGCGACACGGGGCAGATAGACTTGTTGTGACTTGCGATAGCTCGCCAGCAAAATTTTTAACCCAGCAAGATGCCGGTTCGCGATGTCCATAATTGATGAACCATCTGTTGGTATAATGCCTTTAACCTCGCCGGGATCGGTTCCCCCACTGATGTGGATATAATCCATCGCTTCGGTTCCAACAGGCTCCAAACTTTCAAATTTCCCATAGGCAAGAATGGCCGCCTCCAAAGGTAATTGCGGGCTTATTCCAATGGTAACTTGTTTTGCAGTCGGGGGGCTGCCGGTTTTGTAATCGATAATCCGCGCTTGACCAGATGACATAAGATCAATGCGGTCGGCCCTGCCATAGAGCGTGTGTTGGAGACCATCGATCTCAAAATCAAGTTGACCTGCAATTTCGGTCTGAACCCTCACAACGCCGGAGCGATAATTGACTTCGTTACTCGAGAGCCAATTTGCCATATTCTGGAACCGCGGCCACCAGAAGGAGGCGATTTCGGGATCATCCATAAAGGGCGCAAATGCAACTGAGCCTGCGTGCAACAGCGTTTCCAAACTGTTTGAAAGCAAGTTGCTCGGTTGCTGCCTGTTCCACTCATTGATCGCAAGGTGAAACAACGTGCCACGCAACGCCACATCGGCTGTTTTTGCCAGAAGCGGAAGTGGCTCAAGCTTTAAAACTCTCCTTGCATAAACTGCATAAGGATCGCGGATCAGTTTTTCAACTTCGGTGACGCTGATCCGGATGGGCCTGGCATCTAGCGGCGGCGCTGGCCTCGGCTTGGCCATGGGCTGTAGTGCACTGGGTTCATCAATTGCCTTGGCCAATTTTAGCCAGTTTTCATCCTTCCCTTGACCAGGGTTTAGACCAGCCGCCTGCAAAACGGCTTGCAACCGCAAAATCCATCGTGAAGATATTAGGGGAGCGCCATCAACTCGTTTTGACCATGTTAAATAGACTTTCGAATAACCAAGACCCTGTGCAAAATCATGTGCGGATACACCGATTTCCCGCTCGGGCTGCTGCAGTCCTAAAATTTCCCGCATTGGTCGATTGAGCCATGGGCCGGGGTCTGGCTGTGCGGGCCACTTGGTTTCATTAAGTGCCCCCAAGATTAATATGTCGGCAGGCATCATGCGGGCTTCAAGCAGCCCATAGATAGCCAGGCGCGGATGTGACTTTGATGGCGGGAAGAAAGTCTCGTTTTGCAAACTATTCAGAATGATTGCACAAGCGGTGATAAAATTACAAGGCGGAAGACGGTGTGATTCAGCCTCTAACTCACTCATAACACCATAGAAGGCTTGGTTTTCCTTGGTTGCTTGATCAACCAAGGTCGCACAAGATTGGCTGCACCGGGTGAACCGTTTGAGTTGATCGCTGAATGGCAATTCATCTTTAAGAGTGAGTGGTTCAAAGTTCGCAACGATCCGGATCACGAGGTTTTGCAGACCTTGCCATTCCTCATCACTCAGCCTTGCAACAAGGGGATGAACACGTTCAGAGTTGTTAAAAGCCAATCTTGCCCGTTCAAATGCTTTTTGCAGATTCTCCAACCCGGAATTGACACCATCGTTTCGCAGAACCACAATTTCGAGGAGGTCTAACCTCCGCAACATCTCCGCGGGCGGAAGGCCCAAGTCGCAGTCGGGATGATTGAGTAAGCTCACTAATGTAGCCGGCGTAAAACCATTGCTGGTAGCTTCAAAAATAAGTCGCGCCAATAAAGGCAGGCCGAATTTGGTTAGCGGCTCTCCGGCTGAGTCATCAATTGCAATGTTCCAACGCAGCAACTCAACTTTGACACGCCTTGCCAAGTCACGGTCCGGCGTTATCAAAGCTGCCGTTTGATGTGGTTTTTCAAGTGCTCCGCGAAGGATCAGGGCAATGCTGCGCGCCTCCATATGCCGGTCTGGTGCTTCAATGAGATGTAAATTTTGCAGCGCTGCGGTGATCGTATTTTGTTTCACCATTAACGCGCTACGCCATTGATCGGCAGTTTCGGTGGGGCGCATCAGCTCTGATGAAAGCACGTTGCGCGGTTCATTTCCCATGCTCAAGAGGGGTATTTCGTCGCGCTTGATATGTAACTCATCAAGCAATTTTCGTATTGAATATTGCGGATGATCTGGTTTCACTGCTTTCCAGGCCTCATCATCCATAGATTGGTCAAGGCCTGGCAGAACAATGGCGCCTTGCGGATGTGAGGCAATGACTCTCAGCAGTTCACGCGTGGCGGGAATTGTGCCGGTTGAACCAGCAGCGACAATCGGGCCACCGACTTGGGCATCTGCAATATTTTTTGCTTCCAGACGAATCAGGCGGTTTCGTCTGTCTGACTGTCCCAAAAGGTTTTCATCATGAAGTTTTTTGGGCAGTTCAATCTTGATGAGCGATAGTAAACTGAGGATTGCATCGCGGTGTTCTGAAAGGTCGGCTTCATAGACAACGCCTATGTTTTCAAGCGTGAGTTCCTCAATTTCGAACTGATCAACAAGCTTTAAAAGACTTGTTGCCAGCGCCAGACTTTGAGAGGGCGAGTTTGCGATTTCTTGGGCCAATCCAATTAATGGGTTCTCTTTGCTCCATTGGTGCAGCAAAGACAGCAGAATAAAGAATTGGCCGGATCTGGAAATGGCCTGAGGCAACTCTATTGAGTCATTCTCATGACTGGGCTGATCATCATCTAAATCTCCGATGGGTCTAATGCGGGGCAAAAGCAGTGCCCTTTGGCCAGATTCTCTGAGCAGAATCAGACCCAGCTGCCGCGCTGCCCGGCGCGTTGGCAGCAGCACAGTCCAGCTTGATAGCGGCGGTACGGGCCTCTCACCATCGAGTGGAAAACCATTCAGGAGTTGCTTTGCGAGTATGTCCAGGAAATTGCCACCAGGTGCTATATTAAAGACACGCGGGCGGCGGCTGGACATGCTCAAACCTGTTTCAATTTTAGTTCGGCTTTGGAGATTGCATCGGGTGTTCCAACATGCAGCCAATGTCCGAGGTGAGATATACCATATAATCTTTTCCGTTCGATCGCTTGATCCCACAACAGGTTCATTGAAAACTTTCCCTTCGGCGCATCTCTAAACAGGCGTGGGTGAACAAGATAGGCACCAATATAAGCCAAGGCGTTTTCGCGCCTGCGTGTCAGCCTTCCATCTGGTGCCATGATAAAGTCACCCTGCCCATCATAGCCAGTGGTTTGAGAAGGATCACACAAGAGAAGGAGACAATCCATCTTTTCATCAACCCAAGAAGAACGCAATCTTTCCAATGCCGGCTCGCCCTTATCAATCCAGAAGCAATCACTGTTCAAAACAAAGAATGGATCAAGGCCCAGCAGCGGCAACGCATTGGCAATGCCGCCACCTGTATCAAGAATGATATTTGATTCGTCGGATACCAAAGTCGGCGGGGATTTTACGGTTTTACACCATGCATAGATTTGGTTTGGCAAATAGTGAGCGTTAACGACGGCGTTTTCAACCCTTGCCTCGCGCAATCGATCAAAACCATATTCGATAATGGGTTTGCCTGCCACTTTGATCAGGGGCTTTGGTGTATGATCTGTAAGAGGCCGCATCCGTGTTCCTAGACCTGCGGCGAGAACCATGGCGGTGTGGCCAATTTTCTGCTTTTGCAAATTCATAGCGCCCCAAGTTTTAATGCGGCAGGCATGTGAGCTTCATACCACTGCTTCAACGCTGCCAAGCCAGAATGTTCGAGATTTCGTGCCAGATAACGCGATACGCGTGGCATGTGCATGAGATAGCCTGGCTTTCCGTCACGCTTGCTGAGCCTTGCGAAAATGCCGAGTATTTTTGTCGCGCGCTGAGCACCAAGTGTGGCAAAGGCCATGGAGAATTCCTGGCGATCAAATTGGCCTTGGGCGGTTCGCAGTTCTGCATAATGATCATAGAGTTGATCTGCCAAATCAAACCCGACATCGACACGCGCATCCTGCAGAAGTGAGGCAAGATCATATGCAGCATGGCCCATTACTGCATCTTGTGTATCAATTAGCCCGACGCGTTCAATCCCTTTTCTCTCCGGCATCCAAATGAGATTAGGTGAATGATAGTCGCGCAATACCCATTGTGGTTTTGCAGCTTGGGTTTTTGGCAAGAGACTGCGCCAAATCTCGTTAAATGAATAACGTAAATCTTTGCCCACTTCGGTTCCATGTATGTGAGGCCAGAACCAAGACAACAACAGATCCGTTTCAATCATCTGCGCACTGATGTCGTAAGGTGGAATGAAGTGACGTTTTGCGTTTTCGAGTTCGATTGACTGCGGCCATGGTTTTTCTGCCATGTCCGCCAGGACTTCCACTGCCGTTGATAGCGGTTCGCGCATGTCTTTGCCTTCGCGCATCATCGTTCCAAAAACCTGGCCGTTGAATTTTTCAATGATACCGAGGCCGTGTTCAAAATCGATTTTTCCGATTCTTGGCGCACTATAGCCAAGTTCAACAAGATGATTATTCACGGCGACGACGGCCGATATTCCTTCGGCCAAATGGGCGATGGCGCTATATGGCTTTCCATCCTGGACAGGTGGACCATCGGGCCTTTGGGGCATGTCCATTAACAAAGACTGCTGGTTTTCCAAGTTCAATGACTCATAGCGACGCGAGGAAGCATCGCCTTCAAAAAACAATCTTGTCGCCTGATGCCATTTCGAATTTGCAATGAAATTCTCAATTATGGCATTCCGGTTAAGCGCGTTTAGCCAGTATCCACCAGCGGTGATGGCAACGCTACGCGCCTCATCTTTACCTGAAAATGCAAGAGACAATGTTGATTCTGGCAGAGCGGCACTGATAAGTTCGGGCCATTCAATTAAAACCATATGTTCGGAAATCAATTCCACTATGCCCAGCTCTGCAACCTCCTCACTTTTTGAAAGACGATAGAGATCCACATGAGCCACGGGCAGGCGGGTGTTGTCATAGATCTGAATAATTGGAAAAGTGGGGCTTGGGATATCAAATGGTTCGGACGATTTGGCCAGGGCCTGGATAAAAGCGCGCGCGAATGTGGACTTGCCTGAACCCAAGTCTCCTTGCAGTGCAATGACCGTATTGGGTTTTGCCCAAAGCGACAGCCTTCTGGCGAAGGCTTCAGTCTCAAGCTGATTCTTCAAGAACAGTGTCGAATGCGATTGTGGCGTCATGCTGCGTTATTTGAAATTGAACGTCGATCCAAGCTTATGCCCACTTTGTGGGGGCCGCGCAGTGGCAAAGTACACACAACAGTCGTTCCGTGATCGAGTTTGGAGACAAGTGATACTTTTCCGCCATGGAGTTCGGTGAAACTCTTCACCAAGGCAAGGCCAAGGCCCGGGCCGCGATGGCTTCCCGGCGCCGATTTTGCCTGGAAGCGGTCAAACACCTTCCGTTGCAACTCCGGTTCAATACCGCGACCTTTATCAGCGACCCAGAGCTGAATATTCTCGGCTTGTTTGCGTGCTCCCATTTGAATGGTGCCGCCCGATGTTGAAAAGCCAGCCGCATTTGACAGAAGGTGCACCAAGACCTGTTCAAGCCGGGCCGCATCGCCGATAATATTTGTGATATCTGCCGATATTTCAATTTCGACCCTGAGCTGGCGCTTTTGCAAAGTTGGCGCGATCTTTTCTGCAGAGGCGGTCAGTAGCTCCGCAACGTCGATCTCGGACAGCTTTAGTTCCATCTGGCCCGCATCAATTGCCGAGAGATCAATAATAGCATCGATGATCGCTTTGAGGTCTTCGGATGATTTGCGAATGTCGAGCACATATTCGCGCTGTTTTGGCGTCAATGGACCAGCAATTCCATATTCAAGTGTTTCAGCAAATCCGACAATACTTGTGAGTGGCGTTCTCACCTCATAAGACACATTGGCCAAGATGCTGTTTTTCAGGCGGTCGGCAGCCTCGAGCGCTTCGGTACGGTCGCGCAGAGCCTGTTCGGCCTTAACCGCATCCGAGACATCGGTGAAAGTGATGAGAGCATTTCCGTCAGGCAAGGGCACGGCCCGGTAGCGTAGCACTCGTCCATCCTGATTCATCCGCCCTTCATGAGCCCGGCGATTGGCTTCAATTCCCGTCACGCCAAACTTGATGTCCTGCCAGCCTGCTCTTGCATCTGCACTCAGGCTCGGCAATTGGGCCAATTCTCCGACATGTGGCCTATCCGCCAAAAATTGGCTTTCAAGTGACCAAAACCGCATGAAAGCGGGATTAAACAATTTTAGACGGCCATCAGATCCTGATAGAGCAACGGCTTCGGCCAAGTTATCGAGCGTTTCGCGCTGAACTTCGAAAAGTTCATTATAGCGACTTTCCAGCTGATATTCCTTGGTCAGGTTTTCGTAAAGATAGGTGATGCCACCGAATGGATGCTGCTCACAAATGACTCGCAGGGAACGACCATCCGGCAAATACCAATAGGCTTCGCGCAGCTCAAGATTGGTATAGGCGGCAAGCTGTTTTGATCTCCATTCTCTATAGTTGGCTTCCTCTGGAAGATTTCGATTGGCCCTCAATCGATCCAAAATCTCGCCGTCGCTGGGTTGGGTTTGTAGCCAGGATTCTTCAAGGTGCCAAAGTTCAACATAGGCTTGGTTGAAAAACCGCAACCGCTGATCAGGCCCAAAGATTGCGATTGCAGTATTCAACTTGTCGAGCGTTGAGGCATGAGCGCTGATGTGACGGGCAAGTTCTTTTTCGGTTTGCTCTAGGGGGGTGACATCAATTGCATAGCCAGCTTGGCCAACACTCAATTCGGTTTGGTATATGTTGTAGGCTATTATTTTGCCTGATTGAATGGCGTGGGCCCGGCCGATCAAGCCCGTTGTCGCTTGGGCAATCTTTCGGTCAAGCGCCTCAAATTTTGCAATTGCAATGTTGTTTGAAATGACTTCATTGCTGTCGCGCGCTTCGGTGGCTTGCACATAAGACTGATTGACCCAGCTGAGTGTTCCATTCTTGCCGTTAATCCAAATTGGAAAGGGTGCTGAGTCAAGAATAGCGCTCAGGCGTTCGACTTGCTTGGCCAGTTTTTGAGCATCATAGACATTTTCACTGGCAATTCGCCTTTCGCCTGCCAGGGGCCGAAGCCGGAGTGTGGCGAGGCCAGCTACGGCGCGACCGGCGGCTTCAAGCAAATCACCACCTTGCGTCTTTGTCGCGATGTTGAAGCCGCCGCCTGTTTCTTTTAGGTTTGCGACCGCTTCATATAGGATTGTCGCTGAATCAGCTTCCAACCAATTCCGGAATTCGACAATTTCAACCAATGTTTCCGGAACTCCGGAAACATCATGAATTTTACCAATCATCCGTTCTGGCAATGTATTGCGCCCACGCCAGGTAACCATGATTTGAGGTTCGGATTCAATTGCAGCTTCGGATTCGTTTAATTGGCGCTCGAGTTCAATCAAACGACGTTTTGCCGATTCCTCGCTTTTTTTTAGCTTGCGGTGTTGGTGAAAAACAAAGAAGCCAAATCCGACTGCAACCAGACCAGCCACAGTACTGAGCAAACTTGATACGTCCTGAAAAACAGGTGAGGCTTGGGCTGCCGAGCTATCCAATAGCGTGAAGCTGAGCGATGTCGCAGCGACAACCAACATGTTTTGTTGTCGCCTGCTTCGACCTTTGCTCATCACACGCAATCTATTCTCCGCCTGCCGCTCGGATTCCACGAATCACACCCCTGCCCTCCGAAGATATATACGCAAAAAGCCTGTCTCGGGAATGTGTGTTCTTCTCGAAACAGGCTTCTGGGGGTTGGAGAGGTGATTAGTAGCGGTAGGTTTCTTTCTTGAAGGGACCTTCTGGGGTCACGCCAATATAGGCGGCTTGGTCGGGCTTTAATTGCGTTAGTTTCACACCCAATTTGCCAAGATGCAGCCTTGCGACTTTTTCATCCAAATGCTTGGGCAAAACATAAACTTCGTTTTGGTATTTTCCGGTTTTCGCATTGGTGAAGAGCTCGATTTGCGCCAGAGTTTGATTGGTAAAGGAAGCTGACATCACAAAGCTTGGATGACCTGTGGCATTGCCAAGGTTGACCAAACGACCCTCAGAGAGAAGGATGATACGATTGCCCTTTGGGAACTGTACGATGTCAACCTGCGGCTTGACATTCGTCCATTTGAAATTCTTCAGCTGGGCCACTTCAATTTCATTGTCAAAATGGCCAATGTTGCAGACAATGGCCATATCTTTCATCAAGCGCATGTCATCAACGGTGATCACGTCCTTGTTGCCAGTGGCCGTTACATAGATGTCGGCGACTGGCAGCGCATCTTGCAGCGTTTGAACATCATAGCCATCCATGGCTGCCTGCAAAGCGCAGATGGGATCAACTTCCGTGACCATCACGCGGGCACCAGCGCCACGCAATGAATCGGCTGAGCCTTTGCCCACGTCGCCGTAACCACAAACGACCGCAATTTTGCCCGCCATCATCACATCGGTGCCACGGCGGATTGCATCCACCAGTGATTCACGGCAGCCATATTTATTGTCGAACTTCGATTTGGTTACACTGTCATTGACGTTGATTGCCGGGAACGGCAGTTCGCCCTTTTTCTGAATTTCATAGAGGCGGTGCACGCCTGTGGTGGTTTCTTCGGTGACGCCGATAATCGCCTTGCGTTGCTTTTCAAACCAGCCCGGTTGGTTCTTGATGCGTTTGGCGATCTCGGCATAAAGGCATTCTTCTTCTTCGCTGGTTGGTTTTGCGATCAATGCAGGATTTTTTTCGGCTTTTTCACCGAGCAAAATATAAAGTGTCGCATCGCCACCATCATCCAAAATCATGTTGGAGGGTTGATGATCAGGCCATTCGAAAATCTTTGCGGTGTATTCCCAATATTCCTTGAGTGATTCACCTTTCACGGCAAAAACTGGAATGCCAGCTGCGGCAATAGCGGCCGCGGCGTGATCCTGGGTCGAGAAGATATTGCATGACGCCCAACGAATATCAGCGCCCAGATGCTTTAGGGTTTCGATCAGAACCGCGGTCTGGATGGTCATATGGAGTGAACCTGAAATGCGAGCACCCTTTAACGGCTGGGCTTTGACGAATTCGGCCCGGGTTGACATCAGGCCAGGCATTTCCACTTCGGCCATGTCCAATTCCTTGCGACCCCAGTCGGCAAGCTTGATGTCTTTGACGATGTAATCTTTGAATTCGGCCATGATCGCTCTCCTGCTTGTTCTGACAACGGTTTTGAAGGGCTGCGGTTAGCATGAATGGATTTGACTGGCAAGAACCATATAAAGATATCTTTATATGCTTAGCCCGATTTCGATTTGATCAACCCAAGCATTTCTCGAATGACGGCCGGATCCAACCTTGAAATAGATTTCGAGAGTTGGTTGGCCAATTCGGTTGCATCTGGTGCCAGACCAGACGTATCAATCGTAATGCGCGGATGGGAGACCCTGGATAGCCGTACGAGTTCCTCGGCTTCGTCCCAGATGATATTGAGATAGGCAATGCTGGCTTGAAGCAAATGCCACGATGGCCTGCCGCGCTTGCCATGCTCAAGGGCAGAAAGATAGGCGCTCGACACGCCGATGGCTTTTGCCATTTCGGCCAAGGTCAGGCTGCGGCTGCTGCGCAATTCACGAAGTTTTGCGCCAAAGGGTGTCATTCAACTTCACCCGATAGTCGCCGCAATTTGACATAAAACGCGCCGCCACCGCCGTGGCGCGGGTGGGCCGGTTGAAAACCGATAATATGGCTACGAAACTCTGTCTCGTGAAACCACATTGGAACCTCGCGGCGCAATTTTCCTTCGCGCTCCGGGGTATGAAAATGGCTGTGCCCATGCAAGGTGTGACGCGCGAAAGGTGAAGCCCCTTTGCCAGTGATGATGAGCAACATTCGGTTTCCTGATTGTCGCTGCCTGACGATGAAGTTCAACAGGATGTATCTTGCAGTTTCAAGGTTTTCACCATGAAGATCGATGCGAGCATCGGGTTCAACACTGCCGCGCCCCAAACGCTGCGCGGTTCTGCGATCAAACTGTGAAATTGCAGGTGGTTGGTTTGATGGTCTGGTTTTTGGAAAATTCAAATGGTTGGGTTGCGGTTGAATGATTGCGCGCAGGATTGCCGGATTTGAACTTTCGATTAACCTCGATTTTGATTTTAGGGCTTTGCGTTGGCCTAGTGGCTTGATGGCTTTCTTGACCTCATCCCACAATGCCAAATCGGGAATATTTGCGGCATTTCGAGTCATGATTTGAGCAATAATCGTTGCACAACCGGCTTGGGCAATAAAGTCACCATACGGCCAGGGCTTTTCATGTTTCCGGCGATGAGGGCTGCGGCTTCTCCCCAGCCCCAATACACATCACCCCGCACATATCCTTTTATGGCTGTGCCCGTGTCCTGGGCCACCATAAGATGTCGGAATGGTTTGACGCCTTGCGGTGATTCCAGGGGTGTTGTTGTGTCGAGCCAAATCGGTGTTCCAAACATCCAAATGGAACGATCAACCGCCAAGCTGCGCAGAGGTGTGAGGTGAACTTGCTGGGCGCCCAATGCACCTAAGCTTGGATCGGGAACTTCGATATCTCGGAAAAAAATAAATGAGTTGTTGGTCCACATGAGGGCGCGAGCTTCTTCTGAGTTCTTGCTCATCCAATCACGCAAAACCTGCATCGACATGGTTTCAGGCGTTGCAACACCGCGCTTTAACAACACGCCACCGATTCCTGTGTAAGCTTGTCCGTTCTTGCCCGCATAGGCCAACCTAATGACGTTGCCGTTTTTTAGGCGAATCCGTCCAGACCCTTGCACATGGATGAAGAAGGCATCCACCCAACTTTTGAGCCAAACAATTTCGAGACTTCTTCCCCTAAGTGCACCCTGTTCAATTTCCTGACGGGTAAAAAAGGGTTCTGCCTTGCCATTCTTTATCGTGCCATAGCTTAGGCCTGTTTTTTTTTGGCCATCCTTATCCAGCGCAACAAGTTCAGGTGGCTTGCGATAAATTGGAACCAGAAATTCACTGTCTCGCTCCAGTCTTCCTTCGGCTTCGGGCTCATAATAGCCAGTGAAAAGTCCTTCTGGTCGTATCGGGTCATTGACCCCACAAGGAACGAATTGGCTTTCAAAAAAACCGCGTGCATCCGTAGTTTCCGACGCTGTTTTACAAACCGAAACCCAATCACCTTGCATTCCACCGAACATCGCTTCACGCTTAAATCCATGCGCCGTGGTAGACATTTCTTGCACTGAGCGCTTGAAGGCGGAAAAGGCTGCTGCATGGTCATCTTCAAACCAACCGGGAATGTTTGAAAATAAAATTGGCTTTAGCACGATGTTGATGCTTGATCTCATCGTTACGCTTCAATCATCGTTGAAGGTGAATCATTGGTTGCGGCCAATTTCCAGTTTGGATCTTTCTTGCCAATTTCACGCTCAAAGACCCAATGCTCTTTTGCTATGCTGACGGTCTTGTCATCACCTGCGATCACTTCCTTATTGCTATTCAATGTGGCTGAGACAATTTCACTTTCAAATTTCATGCCGATAGCAGCGACATTGTTTTGAATTTCTGCACTCATGATTTTGGCCGATATGACACTGACAAATTTGAAAATATTGCTATTTCCGAGCTTGCGATCACCTTCGATGGCTTTTTCAAATGAATCAAAGACCGCTTTGCTCAGCAGCGGTTTGAGCGCTTTCTTGTCGCCCTGAGCAAAGGCGACCAAAATCATTTCATGGGCCTGTTTTGCGCCTTCAAGAAAATGATTGGCGTTGAACTCTGGTTCTGCCTTGCGGATTGAATCAAGGCCTAAAGCCAGATCACTTCCGGGTTCGGCAATGTTCTGCCAATTCTCATTTATAATTTTAGCCGGTTGAGTCTGCTCAAGGGATTGTTTTGAAATGGGCGGAAGAATTTCGATCTGTTTCGTGCTGCGTTCCAAGCCCGTGCGTTGGCCCAAGACCGACCTCAACCACCAGAAAATTGAAATGGCTGCAATGAGCAGGATGAAATTGATTGGGTCAAACAGAATGTCCATATTTTACCATTACCTGCCGGGTTCAAAACTTATCTTGCCTCTATCTTGCCTCTATATAGTCAAATCCTGCAATCTTCCAATGCTGAGCTTGCACTCTTGCGGCTCATTCCGCTTCATGTTACCGAGTCCGTCGCAGTGGAGTTTCATTTAGAAACCCAAAATAAGAGGCAAAGATGGCAAAAACGCTTAAAACCGCTCCCCGAAAAGCACCCGCAAAAGCGACCAACGCTACCGCAAAGAAAGCCGCCGCCGGTTCAGGCATGAACACTGCGAAAATCGAAGCGCGAGCCTCCACTGCAACTTTGACGGCTCCTGAACCGACACCAGGTCAACAACCTTCGCTCAAGATTCTTGGGCAGTATTTGAAGGATTTGAGTTTTGAAAATCCAAATGCGCCTTTGTCTTTGGCGCCACAACAGCAACAGCCCGATATCAATATTTCGGTGAACGTTAACGCGCGTAATCTCGGACCATCAGACTTTGAGGTTGAGTTACATCTTGATGCCAAGGCCACAGCTGATGGCAAAGTGATTTTTGCTGCTGATCTTCTTTACGCAGGCATGTTTCGTCTGGAGAATTTTCCAGCCAATCTACTCCATCCAGCTGTTTTGATTGAATGCCCACGAATGCTATTTCCGTTTGCCCGCCAGATTTTGGCTGATGCTACACGCAATGGTGGATTTCCACCATTGATGCTGGATCCCATCGATTTCACGGTGATGTACCAGAGGCGGTTACAACAACAAGCAACGGCGCAAGCTTAGTTAGATTTGCTCCACAGCGCCTCGCTACCAAGTTCGGCAATGACGCGTTGATGGTCTGTGGTTTCGCCAGGTGTTAGACGGCTGTGCAGAGGCTGTGGTCTGGTTTTATTTGTCGATGATTGCCCTTTGGCAATAAGGGTTTTTGGCTTTGCCTGTGTTTGCAAGCTCATCGCCGTTTGCCTGCCGCCGATTAATTCCAGATAGACTTCGGCTAATAGTTCCGCATCCATCAATGCGCCATGTTTCGTGCGCTTGGTGTTGTCTATGCCATAACGCCTGCACAGTGCGTCGAGGCTGTTTGGCCCCATGGGATGGGTGCGCCTTGCCATTTGCAACGTATCGAGCACGCGCTCATTGCCAATTGACTCCAAGCCTGCCGCCGTCAATTCGGCGTTGATAAAAGCCATATCGAAACTGGCATTGTGGATGATCAATAATGATTGTTGGATAAATTCTAAAAATTCTACGGCCTTGGATTTGAAACTGGGCTTGTCTTTCAGAAAAGCTGAGGAGAGCCCATGAACGGCTTCAGCTTCCTTGGGCATATCGCGTTCGGGGTTGAGATAAAGTTGGAAAGTCTTGCCAGTCGGCAAGTGATTAAATAACTCAATGGCACCAATTTCGACAATTCGATGCCCATCTGCTGGTGAAAGACCCGTTGTTTCAGTATCAAGAATGATTTCACGCATGATGACTAGTGATCCGCCAGCTTGGCAAAAATGAGATTGGTCTGAGTTTCGAGTTCTGCCAGAGTAGCATTATTTTCAATGATGAAGTCGCTTTGTTTGCGCTTCTGCTCAGCTGACATTTGTTTCGCAAAAATGAACTTAAGTTTGTCTGCTGTCATGCCTGGTCTTGCCATGGCGCGTCGGGTTTGGTTTTCGAGCGATGCATCAACCAGAACAACAGAATCCATATCATTATGGTGGCCGGTTTCAATGAGGAGCGGTGAATCGACCACGGCTACCCTCTGATTTGCTGTCTTTGCTTGGGCTAAAAATTCTGTTTCGGCTTTTCGAACCAGGGGATGAATAATCGCTTCAATTTTATTGAGCAGTTCCGGGTTTTGAATTATCAACTGCGACAACATCCAGCGATCAACAATTTTTCCGTTTATTGCCTGAGGACAGATATCCCGCAATTGGCTTGCTGCTTTCCCGTTGTTGTAAAGTTCATGGACCGCGGCATCGGTATCAAAGACGGGTATGGCCTGCTTCAAAAGAATTTTGGAAACTTCGGATTTTCCGGTTGCGATCCCTCCGGTAAGGCCAATGACTTTCATTCGGGGTGTTCCGCCAAAATGTCGCTGGCGATGAGATCATAGAGTTCCGGCGTGACGGTGGGTTGTATGCCGAACCAGCGGTGAAAACCCTCCACGGCCTGGTGAAGCAGCATGCC
>JAYVXY010000141.1:0-5567 GCA_043784785.1 Aestuariivirga sp.
AATTGAACGGCCAAAAGTGGTGCGGGTTATCAGGAATACCGCAGCAGCACCAATCACAGCCCAGCAAATCACGGAATTAGGAATTGCTGGAATGATGAACCCCGTTGCCAGATAGCGCATAGCCGGAGATGCCGAATCCTGTGGTGAAAAACCGCCCGTGTAAACGACCATAAGGCCTTGGGCCACGGCATTAGTTGCAAGCGTGATAATCATTGAAGGAATGCGCAAATAGGCCACCGCAAAACCGTTGACGAGGCCGATGAGCACCCCGCAGAAAATGCCAAAGGGGATAGCAAGAATGGCCCCCGTATATCCGAATCCTGCCACAGCACTGGACATCATGGCGCCAACGGTTACGACCCATGGCAATGATAAATCAATCTGGCCAAGCAAGATCACCAGCATCATGCCGGTTGCAATAATACCGAGAAACGACGCGACCTTGAGCTGCTGCAACAGATACTCAGGTGAGAGAAAATTGCTTGAGTAAAGGCTGCCGAGAAACAACAGGAGCAGAATGCAGGCAAAGGCCGTTGACACCGCGGGGTCGAGGCGGCGCATGAAACTGGGTAAGCGGGCGGCTAAAGCGTTCATCCAAACCATTCCAATCGGTTGCGAATACGGAGCAGACCAAAAGCACCAAGGCTTACGGCAAACAGCAGGACAACACCCTGGAACAAGGGCTGCCACAGGGGGTCGAAGTCAAAGACGAAGAGCAAGTCGCCGATGGTACGGAAAGCAAGGGCGCCAAAAATGGCACCAATGGCGCTGCCCTTGCCACCAAACAGCGATACTCCACCTAGCACGACTGCGGCAATTGAAAACAAAGTGTAGGCGTTGCCACTGGCATAAGCCGCTTCACCGGTATAGGTGAAGAAAGTCAGAAACAGTCCACCGATGCCTGCCAATAATCCTGACAAAGTGTAAGCAATAAATTTGGCGCGTTTGATCGGAACGCCCGACATATAAGCCGCAGGCTCCGACGACCCCACGGCATAGGCCGCCCTTCCCATAACTGACCTGCTGAAGGGGAACCACACGACAAGCACAACGACAACCAGAGCCACCAGACTTGCCGGCATGAAACCGAAGAGTTTGCCTGTCAACATATCGGCCACGGTTTCATCCACGGTACCGCCCGGAAAAGGCCGCAGAGCAAGTGCAATGCCGTAATAGATGGCACCGGTTGCAATCGTGGCAACAATGGGCTGCAAGCGCCCATAGATCACCACAAGACCATTGATGGCGCCGCACAGGGCACCAACCAAAAGTACCACTATGATACCGAAGGTCACTTGCAGGGGCGATCCGCTCACCAGCCAGGAGGCGAGGCAGTTGGTGAGCGTAAAGATCATGCCAACAGAAAGATCAATACCGGCCGTAATTACCACAAGGCACTGAGCCATGGCGACAAAAGCCAATAACACACCCTTGTTGGAAGCGGTTTGCACCACATTGGCGGTAAATCCTGCTGGGTGATTTGAAGCATAGATGAAGAACATCACCACAAATATGGCAACGGCCATAAATGTGCCGCGCTGTTCGGCGAACCAAAAACGCCAATCCTTCATGGGTGACCTACCTGTGCGGTGTCAATATTGAGTGCACTTGCAATCAACGAGTGCTCGGTGATTTCCGCACCAACAAGCTCGCGCTTCACCTTGCCATCATAGAGAACCAGAACGCGGTCGCAACAGCCAATCAATTCGTCATAGTCGGTAGAATAGAAAATGATGGCGGCTCCCTGATCTGCAAGCTTTCGCAACAAAACATAAAGTTCCTGCTTGGTGCCCACGTCAATGCCCCGAGTGGGATCATTGAGCAGGATGATACGCGGTTGATTCATCAACCATTTGGCAATCACCACTTTTTGCTGGTTTCCGCCGGAAAGTGCGCCAACAGCAATATCTGTTCCGGCTGTTTTAATCGCCAGAAGACTGATCATATTATCGATGAGCTTCTGCTCGGTTGCACGGTTGACAATGCCACCGCTGGAAATGCGGTGAAGTGCTGCAAAGGAAAGATTATCGCGCACTGTCATGGGTAACATCAGGCCTTCGGTTTTGCGGTCCTCGGGGATCAGCGCCATACCAATCTTTTCACCCTTCGCGATCAGCGGACTGTTGATGGTCACAGGCTTGCCGTCAATCAGTATTTCGCCGGAACAGCCCCGTAACACGCCGAACAAGGCCAACAACAAATCTCGCTGGCCCTGTCCGTCAAGTCCGCCGAGGCCAATTATCTCCCCGGCCTGTACAGACAAAGATATGTCATTGAGGCGATCAGTCCAGCATAGGTTTCTGGTTTGCAAAATCGGGACTGTTGCATCTGGTTTCTTTACTGGTTTTGGCGGAAACACGTTTTTGTATTCCCGGCCAATCATGAGTTCTACGACTTGTGTATCTGTCTTGGTTCCTGCCAGATAGGTTTCAACCTTGTGGCCATTTCGGAACACGGTGCATTCGTCGGCCAACTCGGCAATTTCATGCATGCGGTGAGAAATATAAAGCAGCGCCAAGCCCTCATTCCGCAGTCGTTTGAGCACAGCAAAAATTTTAGTCACATCGGCTGCGGTCAATGCCGAGGTAGCCTCATCCAAGATAAGAATGCGAGGCTGGCGCGCCAGTGCCTTGGCAATCTCCACCATTTGGCGGCGTGATAGCGGCAGATCCTTCACGAGGGAAAGTGGATGAATGTCCTCAGCGCCCGCACGGGCAAGAGCCTCCTCGGCAATTCTCCGCTGTTTGTTGCGATCAATCATGCCAAACCGAGTTGGCGGATTACTGATGACGATATTATCTGCGACAGAGAGATCAGGAATAAGTGAGAGTTCCTGAAAAATACATACGATGCCTGCCGCGTTAGCAGCGGCCGGTGAGGCAAATGAAGTCTCGCGCCCATCAAGAAACATGCGGCCTTCATCTGGAGCCACAACGCCGGCCATGATTTTGATGAGCGTGGATTTGCCGGCGCCATTTTCACCAAGAATGGCGTGAATACGACCGGGCTTGACCTCGAGATCAGCCCTCTCGAGCGCATGCACGCCGCCATAGCGTTTTGAAACGCCTTCCATTCGGAATAGTTGTGTTGTTTCGGCCAAAGGCCCCTCCAGTATGATCGTGAACCAAAATGGCGCCGCAGAATTTCTTCCGCGACGCCGCTCGGGGGAGATAGATCAAACTACTGGTTTTCTTTCGATTGCCCCATGATTTCCTGTGCCGTGAAATTGATGCCACAGGTCGGGAAGGCATTGCCGACGAAGAAGTTGTCGGATTGTTTGGGGAAATAGTCTTTGTCTGCTTTAAAATTCGGATCTTCAACAATGGCTAATGGCAGCTTAACCGATTGCGGAACAACCTCGCCTTCAAGCGCAGCAATTGCGGTCTTAATGGCAACAGCAACTTGGGCTGGGCCAGTGCCCGCAGATGAGCATTTCAGACCATCCGCTGCGTGGGCTGCACAAAATTTGCGGAAGCCATTTTCTGTTTCACCGCCGAATGGCACGAAGGCATGCTTGGCATCAATCATGGCTTGAACAATGCCCGTATCGCCACCCTGCCCGGTAACGCCAACAAATGGCCCGTTGGTGGCAATCGCATCTGCGGTTGCCTTTTGAGCCACACCATCGTCCCACTTGCCAACAACTTCCGTGACAGTCCATTTCTTGCCCGAGGCATCCAATGTTTCATGGATGCCGTTATGACGATCTGTATCGACCGAGGTTCCGGCAACGCCGCGCACTTCCAGAATTTTGCCGCCGTCTGGCACATTCTTGATCAGCCAATTGGCCCACAACACACCAAGACCCTTCTGATCCACGTTCACATTGATGGCATCTTGCGTATCAAGGATGTTATCGAAGGCCACAAGGATAACGCCTGCTTCTTTAGCGCGTTTGATAACGGGACCAAAGGCTGTCGGGTTCTGGGCGTTGACGACAATTGCATCGTATCCAGAGTCAATGAAGTTATTGATGGCGGAGATTTGTGCTGGCACATCCTCGCCTGTTGAAACCACCTTGAACTCCTTAAGCTTGGCCGCCACTTCAGGCTGAGCAGCATAGGCCTTGGCAGTTTGAATCATCTGAATGCGCCAAGTATTGGCGATATAACCATTGGCCAATGCAATGCGAAACTTGCCTTCCTTTTTAGGAAACTTGAAGAATTTCGTATCCTTTGCCCAGGGGGCAAAACATTCCGGCTGTGCTGCTGGTCCCGACACAACTTCAGGGCCTGCAGCCCGGGCCGTAACAGCAAAAGCCGCAAACAATGAAACGGACATGCCTAACGCAAAAACATGACTAAAAGTACGTGAAAACGCCATTGAATTAACCTCCCAGTAAAGGCCAGCGGTTGATTCCGTTTGGCCATCCCGGTTGATTTTCCGATTTCTTCGAAACATGAAAACGTTCAGCCGGACGCTGCATCATTATCATAAATGATAGCGCTGTCAAATTTATTGTATTTTGTTCTCCGCGACGTTATTGAATTGGGCTAACGCTATATTCAGTAATGTTGCTGGGGGCTAAAATTACAAAGAAGAGAAAAACATTAGATGACGTGGCCAAGCTTGCAAAGGTAAGCCCGATCACGGTGTCGCGTGCCCTGCGAAATCCGGATGCGGTTTCGCCTGAATTGAGGCAGCGCATTGACGCTGCTGTACACAAGCTGGCCTATGTGCCTAATCTCGCTGCCAGCCGCTTGGCTTCCTCGCGCAGCCACGCCGTCGGCGTGATAGTCCCGACACTCTACAACGTCATTTTTGCCGAATATCTGTTGGCGCTGCATGAGGTTTTCCTCGATTCAGGTTTTCAGGTTGTGGTTGTTAACAGTCGCTATTCAGCAAATGAAGAGGAACAGGCAATCCGGACATTGCTGGGTCAGCGCGTTGAGGCCATCATCATTGTTGGTGTTGATCACACACCGATGGCACGCCGCCTGTTGCAACAATCAAAAGTTCCGGTGATTGAAACATTTGAACTAACGGATGATCCTATCGATATCAATATTGGATTATCCCAGTCGCGGGCGGGCTATGATGCAACCAAATTCATGATCAATCTCGGTCACAAAAAAATAGGCTTTGTGGTTGGTCATCTCGATGTCCGTGCTGCTGCAAGATTCAGCGGCTACCGCCAGGCCATGACCGATGCCAGCCTCTCCTATGATGGTCTGCTGGCTCACATACCACAGCACAGCCGTATCACCGTGGGCTCGGCCATCATGGGCAACCTTGCTGATAATGGAAACATTCCCGAAGCGCTTTTTTGTATTGACGACAATCTCGCATTGGGCGCGTTAATGAAATGCCGTCAACTGGGACTTCGAGTACCTGAGGATATTTCCATTCTGGGTTTTCATGATCTGGAGTTTGCCGCATATGCATCACCACCCCTTTCATCTGTGGCTACGCATCGCCATGCGCTCGGAAAATTGGCCGCCGAAACAGCGATCGGAATTATTTCTGGCAAAGTTGGGACAGGGGCAAAACAAATCGATTTAGGCTATGAAATCGTCGCCCGGCAAAGTACCGGGAAAAACATGCGCTAAACACCTGGTTAAATTTTA
>JAYVXY010000142.1:0-16799 GCA_043784785.1 Aestuariivirga sp.
AACGTCCCCTATCTCTGGGGCGGCAAGACCCATCATGGTCTTGATTGTTCTGGCCTTGTGCAAACGGCACTTCATGCTTGTGGCATCGAAGCCCCGCGCGATACTGATATGCAGGAAAAAACTTTAGGCAATTTTTTGCAAATTAATGATCTTGATGGTTTGAGGCGCGGTGATCTGGTGTTTTGGGATGGCCATGTTGGTATCATGTATGACGAATCGCTGCTGCTTCACGCCAATGGCTTTCACATGCAGACCGTGATTGAACCTTTGAAACTTGCAGCCACGCGCATTGCTGAATCATATAAACCGATCACGTCGCTTAAGCGCTTGTAATCACAATGTTGCCGCAAAATAACCCAAGCGAGGTCTAGATGCCGCTGTTATGCCGCCGCGATTCATGGTCAGTTTAATACTCAGATCCCGCGGGGGATCGGCCAGGCGGAACGGGTTCAAACCATTGAAATCCACCAAGATTCTGCTTTCTATTTCCTCGCTGGTAGCGAGACGATCCGTGCAGCTCCTGTCGCCGTCCCGAGTTGTTCACGGGTCTGGGGCCCGTCCAAGTGAGTATTTGGACGGGCCTCGTCAATTTGGATCACATGCCATCTCGAATCAGTTTATGGTTTGTTCCATGACGCTTGACCCCACCATTTTTTATCTTGGCCAACACCCTATCGGGCTGTTTGAATTTTTGATTGGCGCTGCTGCATTCGGATTGGCCCTCTTATTGATCGTGGTCATTTTAGCATGGCGTGCACAGTCTGGCCGCAAGGCCGCGCAGGAGCGCGCCAATGAGCTTGAGTATCGTCTGGCTGAAATTTCTGGCGTGTTGCAAAACTTTACTTCTCAAACTCAAGGCCAGCAGCTGCATCTGCAACGCACTTTGGATGAACGGCTTGACCAAGTGAGCCAGCGGGTGGGGTTTGGTCTGAATGAGCAAACCCAGCGCACGGCGCAATCATTAAGCCAACTACATGAACGGCTGGCAGTGATCGATGCGGCGCAGACCAATCTGGCAGCACTTTCGGGCGAAATGATGAGCCTCAAAGACATTCTGTCAAACAAGCAAACCCGCGGTGCTTTTGGGCAGGGCCGCATGGAAGCCATTATTACAGATGGCTTGCATTCCAAGGCCTATGCCTTCCAAGCGACACTTTCGAATGGAACCCGGCCCGATTGTTTGATCAGCCTGCCGGATTCACGGTTGAAGCTGGTGATTGATTCCAAATTTCCTCTGGAATCCTATAATGCCATGCGCGAGGCGCAAGATGATGTGGCGCGCAAGACCGCGGAAACGCGGTTAAAATCTGATGTTCTGAAGCATGTGAAAGATATTGCCGAGAAATATCTGGTGAGTGGTGAAACACATGAAACAGCTATCATGTTTGTGCCGTCTGAATCAATTTATGCCGAGTTGAATGAAAAGTTTGAGGATGTGGTGCAAAAAGCCCACCGCCTGCGCATTATTCTGGCCTCACCCAATGTGTTGATGCTGTTGGTGCAAACCATGCAGGCAATCGTGAAAGATGCGGCCATGCGCGAACAGGCGCATGTAATCCAAGGCGAGGTTGTAAAACTTCTCGAAGATGTGACGCGGATGAAAGATCGTGTGGGTGATCTGAAGCGGCATTTTGAATTGGCAAATACAGATTTGGATAAGCTGGGCGTTTCAACCGACCGCATCACCAAGCGGGCCATGAAAATTGAGAGCATGGATGTTACCGAGCCAGACAAAATTGATGGCGCAGCGGCAACCCCTCCACGCTTGGTTGCTGGATAGTTTATATTTCCCCTTGCCAGCAACACAAATCAGCGCAAGCATAGAGGCTTCGTGGAACCGCCCCGGTGGTTCAATTGAGAGGGCGGTCCTTCGGCATATGTTTTTAACATAGGGAGGATTGGCCATGACTTCGACCAAAGGTAGAAATCCAGCGGGCTCTCGGTGCATTGCACTCGTAGGGCCCTATCAAAGCGGCAAAACAACACTTCTTGAAGCCATATTATTTCGATGTGGCACCGTTCCACGCCAGGGGAAAACCTCTGACAAATCGACCATAGGTGATGCCTCGCCCCAAGCCCGTGCTCATGGCATGAGCGTTGAACTCAACGCCGCCACGGTTCAGTTTATGGGCGAGAATTACACATTCCTGGATTGTCCGGGTTCGGTCGAATTTGCCCAAGACGCCAATGGAGCTCTGGCTGGCTGTGACGCGGCCATCGTGGTTTGTGAGGCCGATGAAAAGAAGGCTCCGGCCCTGCAACTCATTCTTAAACAGCTTGACGAAATCGGCCTGCCGCGATTTTTGTTCATTAACAAGGTGGATAAGTCGACATCAAAGCCACGCGAGGTTTTAGATTGGTTACAGCCTGCCAGTTCGGTTCCGCTGGTTCTGCGGCAAATCCCGATCTGGAAAAGCGGCGTCATTACCGGATATGTTGATTTGGCTTTAGAGCGCGCATTTATCTATCGCGAACTTGCGCAAAGCGAAGTGATCGACATGCCATCCGATATGGGAGCAACCGAAAAGACCGAGCGCTTCACGATGCTGGAAAAGCTCGCGGACCATGATGATAGCATGATGGAGCAGTTGCTTTCAGATATGGAGCCACCAAGAGACTTGGTGTTTGACGATCTTTCGCGGGAACTGTCGGAGGGGTTGATCACGCCGGTTCTGTTTGGCTCAGCCGAACATGGCAATGGCGTTGGTCGCTTGCTCAAGGCGTTGCGCCATGAGGTGCCGGGCATCACCGAAACAGCAAAGCGGTTGGGGGTGAAGGCCAATGGCGGAACAACAGCGCAAATTCTAAAGTCGATTCACACAGAGCGCGGCGGGAAGCTTTTACTGTGCCGCCTATTATCGGGCGAAGTGGCCGATGGTGCGGTGTTTTATGGTGCCAAGGGCCAAGAGTCACGGATTGCTGGCCTGTTTGCGATGTTGGGGCAGGCCACTACCAAAATTTCCAAGGCCGTGGCGGGCGATACTGTTGCATTTGGCCGGCTCGATAATATGGAAACCGGAGAAACGATTTCAACGGTGAAGGGAGCGTTTCCGCAACTCGTCAAGATGCATTCAAGTTCCAGCGTTTTTGGTCAGGCGATTTCAGTTGCCGATCGCAAGGACGAAGTGAAACTTACCAGTGCTGTGACAAAGTTGATTGAAGAAGACCCCTCGCTGGCGCTGGAACATAATCACGATACGCATGAGATGGTTTTGTGGGGGCAAGGCGAAATTCACCTGCGCGTTGCCCTGGAAAAACTGCAAAGCAAATTTGGCGTACATGCCAATGTGCAGCCAAGGCGCATTGCTTATAAGGAAACCATTCGCAAATCCGTGCAACTGCGCGGTCGCCACAAAAAACAATCCGGCGGGCATGGCCAATATGGCGATATTGTTGTGGAAATTTCTCCGCGCAAGCGTGGTGAAGGATTTAGCTTCACCGATACGATTGTGGGTGGTGCGGTTCCCAAACAATATATTCCGGCCGTGGAGCATGGCATTCGCGAGTGGATGGGGCGCGGGCCATTGGGTTTTCATGTTGTGGATTTTTCAGTCAATCTTTCGGATGGGTCATACCATGATGTTGATAGTTCCGAGATGGCATTTAAGTTGGCGGCGCGGCTGGCGATGAGTGAAGGCATGCCACAATGCCAACCGGTTTTGCTGGAGCCTTTTGTGGCTGTTGAAATTCATGTGCCGAGTTCAACAACATCGCGCGTCAATCAAATCGTCACCGGCCATCGTGGCCAGCTTTTGGGGTTTGACGGCAGGGCGGGATGGAATGGCTGGGATACGGTTCGTGCGCACATGCCTGAATCTGAAATGAGTTCACTGATCGTTGAGTTGCGTTCCGCCACATCGGGCGTTGGGACTTTCACATTCAGCCATGACCATATGGCGGAATTGACCGGGCGTGCCGCAGAATCGGTTGTGGCCAATGCCGTGCATCACCGCGATGGATGAGCGATCAGGTTCCGCAGAAAGTTTGTGTGACTTCTTCGTTTTCCAGAGGTGGCAGAGCAAGCTCGGCTTCCCCGATATGTTGGGCAAATGGCGCGGTTATAACTTTGAGCAATTTGTGCAGCGGTTGTAGATCATTACTATTGGCGGCGACCAGCGCTTGCTCAACGCGGTGATTGCGCGGGATGAAAATCGGGTTGGCACCCAGCATCAATGCAAGACTATTGGTTTCGTTCAGCAAGCGGTGTTGCCATTTTTCAAACCAATGAGCCGCCGCCTTTTCATCGCCGAAAAACGGAATGATTTTTGCGTTTTTTTTGGTCTCGGCAACTTCGGTCAGCGTTGAGAAGAACAGTGTGAAATCCGCTCTGGCATTGGCCATGTTTTGCAGCGTGAGTGCGATGAATTCAGCATCACCTTCGCGCACCTCAGCAAAGCCCAGCTTGGCTGCCATGCCTTGTTCAAAAGCGTTTTCAAATTGTGGCATGAAGTTTTTGAGTTCGGCTTCGGCCAAAGTGATGGCCACACCGGTATCGGCTGCAAAGAGCGGCAACATCGCCTCCGCCAGCCGCGTAAGATTCCACAGGGCGATGACGGGCTGTTTGTCCCACGCATAGCGGCCATTTTGATCAATTGAGCTGAAGGTCTTTTGCGGATCGAAGGCATCCATAAAAGCGCAGGGGCCATAATCAATGGTTTCGCCAGCCACCTGCATATTGTCGGTGTTCATTACACCATGAATAAAACCAACACACATCCATTTGGCGATGAGGCTGGCTTGACGCGTAATCACCTGGCGCAGGAACCAAATGAAGCGTTCTGGCCCTATTGGTGCGCCGACAAAATTTCGCGCTAATTCATGATCAACCAAGGCCTGCATCGCTGCTTCTTCACCACGCGCTGCCAGATATTGAAATGTGCCAACGCGTATATGGCTTTTAGCCACCCGTGTCAGCACAGCACCACGCTCCATTTTTTCACGCGGCACCTCTTCACCGGTTTCGATCACCGCCAAGGATCTTGTGGTGGGAATGCCCAATGCCGCCATGGCCTCACTGATGATATATTCGCGCAGCATGGCACTTAACGTGGCGCGACCATCGCCCCCGCGCGAAAAGATCGTGCGGCCTGAACCTTTCAAATGAAGATCATGAAGCTGGCCTTCTGGTCCCTCAATCTCGCCAAGCAAAACGGCACGGCCATCTCCTAAACTTGGTACAAAATGACCAAACTGATGGCCAGCATAGGCCAAGGCAATGCGGGGCAGATCTGGGAGCGGAGCATTGCCCGACAAGGCCTGCAATGCTTCGGCCGAATGCAGCCATTGGTGCGAAAGGCCGATGCTGTTGGCCAGAGCGTCATTTAACAAAATGGGCTTTGGCGAGGATATGGGTTTTGGTTCCGCATTTCGAAACAGGCTTTCGGGCAGCTTGGTATAAGTCGACAAAAAATTGGGGGGCAATGGATTTTCGGCCATGCCCCCATATAGGTGTTGTATTTGGAAAACGCTATATTCAACCATTCCCCGTCATACTCCGCGAAAGCGGGGTATCCATTTCCCCGGCCAGACTGGTTGTTGCCATGGGTTCCCGCTTTCGCGGGAATGACAATATTGGATTGCTATTTGCTCAAATAGGCTTGCTGAGCGATTTGGCCAGTGATGGTTTGGAAGGCCTGGGCCATATCATCGGTTGTGTTGATGGCAAAGAAGTCTTGGGTTGGATCAGAGGAACAGTTTTGCAGCCGTGCGCTGGTTGCCGCATCATCCACACCCACAGCCATGGTTAGAATCTGAATACCTGCCGCTTTGGCATTGTTGCACAGCGCCACCAAATTGCTTTCACCTTGCGCCACACTGCGGACTCCGCCAGGGCCGAAGGCTGCTTCAGTTTGCGTTCCATCGGTCAACAGCACCAGATATTTGATGGTGTTGTTGTCAGCATAGCTGGCGATGTTATTGGCACCATTATAGACGCCATTGGGTGAAAGCACTTGAAAGCCAAATTGAACACCAAGTGCAATATGGGTATTGGCATAAGGGGTCATGCTGGCGATTTGTGATTTGAGGCCAGCAAAATCATTGCTGAGAGGACGGATCTTCAAATTGCGGGCGGCATAACCATTGCAGGCTGATGTCCACAGCCAGTTTGGGGTTGGTTGGTTCCATTTTGAAGCATTGCCACCGGTTGGCGGCGAATCCGTCAGATTGTAAGGCGCAGGATTATCCAGTGTGCAACCGGTCCAAGTGCCTGCACCTACTTGCCCATAAACATCGGCCTTTGGCAAATCGGTCAGCACCTGATCGGAAAAGGGAACCAGCGCAAATTTTAATTTGCTGGCATTGGATGCCGTCAGATTGTCGACCAATTTGGCCACAGAATCGCGCATGGCAACATATTTCACCTGGGCACCAGCAACATCCATCATAGAGCCGGAGTAATCGAGGACAAATGCAATCTCAGCATTTTTATCACTGGGCAGTTTGACTTCTGACCTAACAGAAATATCAAGCGCGTTCATGCCGACCAGACTGAGCAGTGTGTTCGGGATTTGCATATTGGCAGAACCGACAACCGTGTTGGCGGTTAAGTTATAACTGACAATGACGCTTGAATTGGCCAAATCATTTTGGCTCATGTTGGTTTTGTAGCTGTCTTTGGCAATCTGAATACGTTGTGCATTTGTGGAATCTTTAGCGGCAGCGCCGGCCATGCTTCCGGCATCAAGGGCTGCCTGTAAATGGTTGCGTGCATCATAATAGCGCGAAAAATCAATGGCTGCACCCGCCGCTGCCAAAATCGGAACGAGCGAGACGGCAAAAATGACGGCCGTTGAACCGCGGTCAGCCTTGGTAAAACGCTTCCATAATTGTGATAAACCCATCTGTCTCTCCTGTCTCAATTCGGCACGGGGCCAATTCGTTGAAAGACAAGGAGCAAGCGACAGTCCAAACTTTGCTAAAGTGAGCGCCTGCCTGCTGCGAAGGTTTAAAAACTGTTAACGGGCTGTGTTTAAAATGGACGCCGGGCGCGGATGGCCTGGGTTAGAGTGCCTTCATCGAGATAATCAAGTTCGCCCCCCACCGGCACGCCATGGGCCAGCCGCGATGTTGAAACGCCCAGATTCTTCAGGCGTTCAGTGATGTAATGCGCGGTGGTTTGGCCTTCCACCGTGGCGTTGGTGGCCAGCACCACTTCCTTAATCTCGCCTGCCGCTGCGCGCTCCACCAGCTTGCCAATATCCAGGTCTTCGGGGCGCACGCCTCCCAAGGCTGAGAGTGTGCCGCCGAGAACATGGTAAAGGCCTGTCCATGCTCCTGCCCGCTCCAGCGCCCAGAGATCACCGACCTCTTCGACCACGCAGACCATGCTGCGGTCACGTCTCGGATCGGAACAGATGGTGCAGGGATCCAGCGTATCGACATTGCCGCAGTTTGAGCAGGTTTTCACCTTCTTGCTGGCGTCCTCGAGAGCGGCGGCCAGTGGCGACAACAGCTTTTCGCGATTTTTGACGAGATGCAAAACCGCCCGCCTTGCCGAGCGAGGGCCCAGCCCCGGCAGTTTTGCCAGAAGTTGGATCAGTCGCTCGATCTCTGGGCCAGCTTGACGTTTCATGTGTAAGTTCCAAATTGATTTACACCAATCCCACACGACTCGTCACCCCAGCGAAGGCTGGGATCCCGTTTGTTTAGAGTGATGATCTGGAAAGAAAGCTGGATTCCAGCTTTCGCTGGAATGACGGATAAAATATGAATTTCACCCAACAACAGCATATGCCTACAAACTGAAGCCCGGCGGCAGTGGCATTCCACCTGTGACGGTTTTCATTTCGGCAGCCATGATGTTTTCGGCTTTGGTTTTGGCGTCGCCCAAAGCGGCGATGATTAAATCCTCGAGGATTTCTTTTTCATCCGTTTTGAGAAGCGATGGGTCAATATCCATGCCAGTGACAACCGATTTGCCAGTCATTTTTACTTTCACCAAACCGCCACCAGATTGGCCCTCAATGATTGTGGCTTCCAGCCGCTTTTGCATATCGGCCATGCGGGCCTGCATCTGGCCTGCTTGTTTCATGATATCAGCGAGATTCTTCATCGGGTTCTTCCATCAGTTTTGGCGCTTCAAGATCGCGCACATTGAGAATTTCAGCACCGGGGAATTTCTTTAAAATTGCCTGCACATCGGGATGTTCGCGGGCCGAGCGGAAGGCCGATTCCTTGGCATCGCGACGCATTTGGGCGGCTGGTTCGGCACCGCCAGATTTGGCCACCATCACCATCCAGCGGCGGTTGGTCCACGCTTCGAGTTTGCGCGACAATTCATTGGCAATGGCGGGATTGGCACCGTCCACCAACGCAATTTCGACTTTGCCTTCGCTGACGGCGATGGGGCGGATATAGGTTTCCAAATCAGTTTTCAGCTTAATGTCGCGGCGCTCAGCGGCCAGCGCGATGATGTCACTAAAATTTTTGAACGCCCGTGGTGGCGTGGATTGCTCCGTAGACGAAGGAATTTGTGCTGGGGCAATGGCCAGATTACTGCGCTCTAGCATTGGATGTGAATCACGGGTGGGTGGTGCCAAAACTTGAACCTGCGGCGCGGGGCGCTGAAGCTGGGGTTTGGCTTCTTGGGTCAGTTTCAGAAGTTCCTCGCCAGATGGGACATTGGCGGCATGAGCAAGCCGGATCAATACCATTTCTGCGGCTTTTAAGGGCTGATTTGATAGAGCAGTTTCGCCCAAACCCTTCAATAACATCTGCCAAGCACGCGTGAGATGCGCCATGCCCAAACGCTTGGCAAAATCGGCGCCCTTGGTTTTTTCTTCCTCGGTGCGGGTGGGATCCATCAAAGCGGAATCAGGCACCAGTTTCAGGCGGGTAACCCAATGCACAAAATCAGCCAGATCAGTAAGGATGGTTTCAGGGTCGCCGCCCGCTTCATATTGGCGGGCCATTTCTGATAGCATACGCGGCGCATCGCCTGCCATCACGGCATCGAACAGACCGATCACTTGGCCACGATCAATCAGGCCCAGCATATTCATCACATCGGCGGATTTTACATGGCCGTCACCATAAGCAATGGCTTGATCCAGCAGTGACAGGCCATCGCGCACTGAGCCTTCGGCGGCGCGGGCAATCATGCGCAGGGCTTCGTCTTCAGCCTCAACATTTTCGAGTTTCGCGATTTTGCCATAATGCTGCATCAGCAAGGCCGCATCCAAGCGCTTCAAATCAAAGCGTTGGCAGCGCGACAAAATCGTGACCGGTACTTTACGAATCTCGGTGGTGGCGAAGATGAATTTCACATGCGGCGGCGGCTCTTCCAAAGTTTTCAGCAGCGCGTTGAAAGCGCTTTTCGAAAGCATGTGCACTTCGTCGATGATATAAACTTTATAGCGCGCCTGCACGGGCGCATAACGCACGCTATCGATAATCTCGCGCATGTTATCAACGCCAGTGTTGGATGCGGCATCCATCTCGATCACGTCAATATGGCGCGATTCCAGAATGGCTTCACAACCAGATGTCATTTCCGGCATATCCATGGTCGGGCCGTTTGGATAGTTGAGCGCTCTTGCTATCAGCCGCGCCGTAGTGGTTTTGCCAATGCCGCGCACGCCTGTGAGCATATAGCCTTGGGCAATCCGGCCTGTGGTGAAAGCATTGGTCAGGGTGCGCACCAGCGCTTCCTGACCAATCAGATCAGAAAAATCCTTCGGGCGATATTTGCGGGCAAGAACGCGGTAACCCGCAGCGTTCTTTGCTGTGTTTGAGTCTGCCATAATCCTAAGGGAGATTAGAGGTGAGAGGCTGGACGAGCAACCCATAACGGTCTCGTTAGGGCTGCTACCTTCCGGTCCTGACCCAGTTGGCGAGCGCTACGTCCGCCTGCCAACCTCTCGAGGGGCTATATGGGAGTTTTGGGCGAAATTGGCAAGTGGCCAAGGCCAAAAGCTGAAAACATTGACGAAAAACGCCTCCTATCCTATCTGATGCCTCATGAGTGTTCGTTCCATCATCACTTTGCCGGATGAAAAAATTCTGCGCCAAATCTCCAAGCCTTTGAAAGCTGTGGATGAGCATGCGCGCGGCGTGTTCGATGATATGCTGGAAACCATGTATGATGCGCCGGGGATTGGGCTGGCGGCCATTCAAATCGGGGTGGCGCAGCGTATGCTGGTTGTCGATTTGGCCAAGGAAGGCGAGGATAAAAAGCCCTTGTTTATCGCCAATCCGGAAATTATCTGGGTCTCAGAAGAACTGAGCGATTATGAAGAGGGCTGCCTTTCGATCCCCGAATTTTATGAAATGGTGCAGCGGCCACGCGAAGTTAAAGTGCGCTATCTTGATCGTTTGGGCGAAGTGACGGAACTTCAAGCTGGCGGTTTGCTGGCCACCTGTCTGCAACATGAGATTGATCATCTGAATGGTGTGCTTTTCATTGATCATATCTCGCGCTTGAAAAGAGCCCGGGTGATCAAGAAATTTCAGAAGGCTGATAAGCTGGGGAAGCTTTGAAGGTGCGCCTGATATTCATGGGCACGCCTGATTTTGCGGTGGAGACGCTGAAGGCCCTGATCGCTGCTGGCCATGAAATCGCCAGTGTTTATGCGCAACCGCCGCGCGCCAGTGGGCGGGGGCTGCAATTGCGACCAACGCCGGTTCATGCTTTTGCCGAAGCACAAGGCATTGAAGTGCGAACGCCGGTTTCGCTAAAATCACCAGAAGAACAGCAGCGTTTTGCGGATGTGAAGGCGGATGCGGCTGTGGTGGTGGCTTATGGATTGTTGTTGCCCAAGGCGGTTCTCGACGCGCCGAAATATGGTTGTTTTAATGTGCATGCTTCGCTGCTGCCGCGTTGGCGTGGTGCTGCACCCATTCAACGGGCCATCATGGCGGGGGATGCTGAATCCGGCGTCACCATTATGCGCATGGAGGAAGGGCTTGATACCGGGCCGATGTTGAGCGTGGGGCGCGTGGCGATAAAAGCGGAGACAACGGCTTCATCATTGCATGATGAGTTGGCGGTGGTTGGTGCGCGGTTGATGGTTGAGGTTTTGCGAAATCCATCTGCGCACGGAACAATTCAACCCATTGAAGGCGCGACTTATGCCAAGAAGATTGAAAAGGCTGAGGCGCATATTGATTTTTCGAAGTCGGCCTTAGAAGTGCGCAACCATATTCATGGGCTTTCGCCATTTCCAGGTGCTTGGTGCATGATGAACGGGGCGCGGGTGAAAATTCTTCATTGCCAAATTGTTGAGGGCCATGGGCCTGTTGGTGAATTGCTGGATGATGTTTTGACGGTGGCCTGTAGTGCTGGTGCTATCCGCCTCACTTCGCTTCAGCGCGAAGGCAAAGGGGTTATGGATGCAGAGACATTCCGGCGGGGATTCCCATTGTCCAAGGGTATGAGGCTTACCTGATGCCGCGGTACCGCCTCACCATAGAATATGACGGCACGGGCTTTCTCGGCTGGCAATATCAAGACCATGGCCACACAGTGCAGGGCGTTCTTGAAGCCGCGATTATCAAGCTGCATGGTTCTTATTTTAACATCCAATGCGCGGGCCGCACAGATTCTGGCGTTCACGCCTTGGCCCAAGTGGCGCATGTGGATTTGCCGCGCAGCTGGGATACATTTGAGTTGGTCAACGCGATTAACGGCAATGTACGGCCGCATTTGGTTTCGGTTTTGGCAGCCGAAGAAGTGACGACAGAATTTCATGCGCGCTTTTCGGCCACGGGGCGCGATTATCTGTTTCGCATTCTTAATCGCCGCGCACCGCCAACGATTGATAAAAACAAAGTGTGGCATGTGCCGGTTCGGCTTGACACGCAAGCCATGCATGAAGCGGCTCAGCTTTTGTTGGGTCAGCATGATTTCACGACTTTTCGCGCCGCCGAATGCCAGGCCAATTCGCCGGTGAAAACCTTGGATCGTTTTGACGTGTTGCGTTATGGCGACGAGATTGAAATTATCGCCGAGGCGCGTTCATTCCTGCATCATCAAGTGCGAAGCATGGCGGGTTCCCTGCGCCTGGTGGGCGAAGGCAAATGGACACCACAAGACTTAAAGCGCGCATTGGATGCGAAAGACCGCGCCGCCTGCGGGCCGGTGGCCCCACCTTCGGGGCTTTACCTCGTCAACGTTCGGTATTGAAATAGGCGTCGATAATCCGCCGGTAAATCCGCGTTGTGGCTTTCAGTTCTTCCACATCAATACGTTCATCCACTTGGTGGATGGTGGCATTGGTGGGGCCGAATTCGAGGACGGGGCAATAGTCTTTCACGAAGCGTGCATCAGATGTGCCACCGGTGGTTGAGAGCTTGGGAAAGAGGCCGGTTTCCTGCTCCACTGCGTCTTGCACCAGCCCCACGAATGAGCCCGGCTCCGTGATGAAGGCTTCGGCCCCCTCGCTGAATGATACAATCCACTTGCCGCCCAATTGCTTTTTCACCTCGGCAATGCGTGTATCCACCCATTTGCGCAGGCTTTCATAGGTGTGTACAGTTGAGTAGCGGATATTGAATTTTGCCGTGGCGCGGGCGGGAACAACATTGGTGGCAGTGTTGTCCACATCAAATGTGGTGACGGCCAAAGTGGATGGGCCGAATTGGTTATTGCCATTGTCGAGTTTGTTTGAGGAAATAAGATCGACAAAGCGCGCTAGTTTGTGCACCGGATTATCGGTTTTTTCAGGGTAAGCGACATGACCTTGCTTGCCTTCCACGGTGACCGTAAAACTGAGCGAGCCGCGACGGCCAATCTTGATCGTGTCACCCAATTGATCAACACAGCTGGGTTCGCCCACCAAACAATGATCAGGCACATGGCCGAATTTCTTCATCCATTGCAGCACTTTCACTGTGCCATTGATCGCCGGGCCTTCTTCATCGCCGGTGATCAGGAATGAAATGCTGCCCGCATCTGCGCCCTGCTCTTTCACATAGTCTATGGCTGCTGCGGCAAAGGCAGCAACCGAGCCCTTCATGTCGGTAGCGCCGCGCCCATAAAGCTGGCCCTGGTGAATCTCGGCAGCAAAGGGCGGATAAGTCCAATCCTTCGCGTCACCTACGGGCACAACATCGGAATGGCCGGCAAAGCAAAGATGTGGCGCGGTGTTTCCGATGCGGGCGAAGAGATTATCAATATCGGGTGTTCCTGCTTCTTTGAACACAAGACGGTGGCAGGTGAAGCCGGCTTTGCTCAAGAGCTTTTCAAGAACACCAAGTGCTCCTTCATCCTTGGGGGTGACGGAAGGGCAACGAATGAGCTCTTGGAGGATTTCGACAGGGTCTGCGGGAGCGTTTTTCATGCCGCAATACTACACTAAACCGTCACTCCCGCGAAGGCGGGAGTCCAACTTTAATTCCGATAATGTTTTCAAAGGAAGTTGGATTCCCGCCTGCGCGGGAATGACGGATGTTAGAGTAGAGTTCGATTAGGCCAGCGGATCATTGCCGAAGCGATTTGGACCTTCAGTGCCACGCAGAAAGCCACATTCCACGAGGAACCAGATTGCGCCGATGATCGGCACGAGAATGATCAAGCTCCACCAACCTGATTTGTCACGGTCGTGCCAGCGCTTGGTGTAAACCGCCAAAACCGGATAAAGAAACAACAGCGACACAATCCAAATCGGGATCATGGCTTTCATGGCCATCGATGCTGCGACATCAGGCGCCATATTGGGATCAATATTTCCCATCATTGAAACACCCAACAACATGCTAACGATAAATATTACAATCCATTGGACGATGATCAAGGCCAACAGGCCCAACCAAAATGGTTGGCGGTTGATGCGGCCCTCGTAATTCATATAAAGATTTTTCCAGTCCATAGTTCCCTCCGAGCACAAAGTGCGTTTATTACCCCAAGGTGGATTATTACCGAGAATCAATGAAACTGGAAGGGGGTCGCTAATCCCTCAACAACTCATTGATGCCGGTTTTGCTCCGTGTCTGTGCATCCACAGTCTTTACGATCACCGCGCAATAGGTTGAGGGGCCCCAATTTTGGCCCGGCATTGGTTTGCCCGGCAGATTGCCGGAAACGACAACCGAATAAGGCGGAACATAGCCCGTATGAATTTCACCCGTCATCCGGTTTATGACTTTGGTCGAAGCACTGATGAATACACCCATTGCAATCACCGAACCTTCGCCGACGATGACACCTTCAACCACTTCGGAACGTGCGCCGATGAAACAATTGTCTTCAATAATGGTGGGGCCAGCCTGCATGGGTTCCAACACACCGCCGATGCCTACACCACCTGAGAGATGCACATTTTTGCCGATCTGCGCACAGGAGCCGACGGTGACCCATGTATCCACCATGGTGCCCGCATCGACATAAGCACCGAGATTGACAAAGCTCGGCATCAGAATAGCGCCAGGCGCGATGTAGGCCGATTTGCGCACCACGCAATTGGGCACGGCGCGGAAGCCGCCTGCGCGAAAATCTTTCGCTGTCCAGCCTTCAAATTTGGATGGCACCTTATCCCACCATTTGGATGTGCCGGGGCCGCCTTTGACCAATTCCATATCGTTTAGACGGAAGGAAAGCAGCACAGCTTTCTTCAGCCATTGATGGGTGACCCAAGAGCCGGTTTCTTTGGAGGCCACGCGCAACTTTCCGGCATCGAGTTGGGCCAGAGCAAATTCAACCGCCTTGCGAATGTTGCCCTTGGTTTTGAGGTTCACTTTGTCACGGTTTTCCCATGCGTCTTCGGTGATGCTTTGCGCGTTCTTCATTTTTGCTCTCCGTGTATTGAATTGACGATGCCGCTCAAGAAGGCTGGCAGGTCATGCGTTGTGTGGTGGATGTAATCATTTTTCTTTTTAAATTCGGCTTGATCGGTGTGGCGCGTGGATGAGGTGATCAGAACCGTCGTCATGCCCATGGCGTGAGGGGCCTCAAGATTTTCGGACAGGTCTTCAAAAAAAGCAGCGCGCGTACCATCCACTGCAAACTGATTTGCGAATTTGTCATAGGGGCCGCGGGCAGGCTTGGGGATGTAATCGGAATCGACAATATCAAACACGCCCTCAAAATAATCTTCAACGCCGAGACGTTTCATCACGCGGCTGGCATGGTCAGCGGTGCCATTGGTAAAAACAAGTTTGCGGCCGGGGAGTCTTGATAAGGCACGTTGCAGCGTCGCATCATTGGCAACGGCGGTGTAATCAATATCGTGAACATATTCGAGAAAGTCAGTCGGCTCCATGGCGTGCTCAAGCATCAACCCGCGCAGCGTGGTGCCGTGCTTTAGATAATATTCGCGGCGCAGGCGCAAGGCTTCATCGTGATTAACATTCAAACGCAGTCTGATAAACTCAGACATGCGCACATGCATTTGATCGAAAAGTTTGCATGACGCAGGATAGAGCGTGTTGTCCAAATCAAACACCCAGGTGTTGATATGGCCAAAACCACTCATACACCATCCCGCGAGATGCGTGTGCCAACGCCATGTGGGGTGAGCAGTTCGAGCAAAACCGAATGCGGCACGCGGCCATCCAGAATAATCACACCTTCAACGCCGCCATGCACAACGGAAGCCGCACTTTCAATTTTTGGAATCATACCAGCGGTAATGGTGCCATCATCAATGAGACCTTGGACATCACCGAGTTTCAACTCGCTGATCATGTTTTTATTTTTATCAAGCACACCCGCCACATCAGTAAGCAACAACAGGCGCTTGGCATTGAGCGCCACGGCGATGGCGCCTGCAGCAGTGTCAGCATTCACGTTATAAGTATCGCCGTCCCAGCCCACGCCGATGGGAGCGATCACCGGGATGGCATCACTCTTCATAATAGTTTGCAGGATTTCAGTGTTGACGCGGGCCGGTTCGCCCACTTGGCCAAAATCAATGGTGGTGATTTCGCCCGTGACTGGATCAGTTTTCTTTTTCACATAGCGTTCGGCAATCAGCAGGCTGCCATCCTTGCCCGAGATGCCGACAGCGCGGCCGCCAGCTTGCTGAATCGAAGCGACGATGGATTTGTTGATGGAGCCGGACAGCACCATTTCCACCACTTCCATCGTGTCATTATCGGTCACGCGCAGGCCTTCGCGGAATTCGGCTTTCACCGCCAGCTTGTCCAACATGCGATTGATCTGCGGCCCGCCGCCATGTACCACCACGGGATTAAGCCCGCAGACTTTCAACATCACCATATCGCGGGCGAATTGCTGGGCGAGTTTCGGGTCGACCATGGCATGGCCGCCAAACTTCACCACAATGACTTGATCATCATAGCGCTGCAAAAATGGCAGGGCCTCTGACAGGATGCGCGCGGTATCGGAGATGTCAGCCTCAAGCATAGCGATTCAACCCTAAAATTGACTTTCGCCTTATAGGGGAATTGGTGGAGTTTAAAAGGGATTTGTCCTCTGCCGCAAAGCGGGAGAGGACGGAAACGTTAAGCTTTCAACAATCTTGCAATTTCGGCCTTCAGCTCATCAATGCCAAAAGCTTTTTCAGCCGATGTTATGTGTATGGCTGGGTAGGCCGCAGCGCGCTTCTTGATCACAGCCAGCGTCTCTGCCGTTAAGCTTTCGAGTTCGGATGGCTTGATCTTGTCGGATTTGGTGATGACGAGTTGATAAGCCACCGCGGCATCATCCAGCATTTCGAACATTTCAATGTCTGGTGTCATCACGCCATGGCGCGCGTCGATCAACACAAAAGCCCGGGTTAACCCCACCCGCCCGCGCAGATACCCACGCAACACAGACTGCCATTGCTTCACATCTTTCTTTGATGCCTTGGCATAGCCATAGCCTGGCATATCAACGAGGCTGACATTTTGGCCGATGT
>JAYVXY010000143.1:0-5473 GCA_043784785.1 Aestuariivirga sp.
GCGCTCCAAAAATGCTTCTATGGCTTGGGCTAATCCAAAGAATTGCAAGACAGAGGGTTTGGCATTGTCGATGATTACGCGGAGTTCGCGCAGACAGTGTTCAACATCTTCATGCAAAGGTTGAAGCTCGGCACCTCGGACATTTTTATGCCCAATTAATCTTTTCAGCGTGCGGGAAATGCGCGAAAGATCTGCCAGCGTCTGATCGTGCAAATCCATGCCAATGGCTTGCCTGGTATTTTCGAGTTCCTCAGTCAGATGGAGTGCTCCAATGCGCAATCCTTCGGCGCGAGCTTCGGCTTGCACCTGCTGAAATTCACTCTGTCGTGCAAGTTCACTTTGTTGAAGCGCAAATAGATATGAGGACAATATATCAGCAACAATGCGCGCCGTTTTCACGTCAGCGATCGAATAGGTTGCAATCTGTTGGGTTGAAAAAGAGAGTGCACCGATCACTCGGCTTTCGATCTTTAGCGGAACATGCAGCCTGCTATGCAAGTTCGCGGCAAAAATGGGATTTGAAAAAGCGCCTTCAAAATGAAAGCGGATGTCGGTTTGGGCATCGTCGGTCAATATGTGATCGACTCTGCCGGTAAATAGGTCGCGGATCGGGCTGACGGCGACGGGCTTTGTCGCCGTTGTGCTGGCATCCCATTCCGTATGCAGCCCTGTTTCATAGGCGGAAACCAAGGTTCCATCGGGGCTCATGATGGCAACATCGAGATGATCGTGCGGCAATAGTGTAATAATTTCAGTCGAAACAGCACTGATCACGCCCCGAAAATCCAGCTGCCCCGCAATTGCGCGAAGGATCGACAGGATTTGTGCCGTGTTGAAGTAACGTGGAATGCTGCGCATGCGAAGGCCTCTTTCCCGCGAAGACTGGTGAAACCCTGCCACAAATCAAAGTGAATTACATGCGGGAACCCGCAAAATAAATTCGTGTTTAACGCTGTGGTGGGCTGCACGAGTGTGAGACATCCTCAACAGCTTGTGAAGGTCAAAGACCCGCAAGGAGCTTGGGAGGGCTCATGGCTATCGCACAAATTACCATTCTTGATCAACGCATGCGCCATTTGATCTTGCCGGGCGCTCATGTTGAACAATTGCACAGTGATGCCTTGTGGGCTGAAGGCCCTGTCTATTTCGACAACGGTAATTACCTTTTATGGTCTGACATCCCCAACAACCGCATGATGCAATGGGTGCCTGAACTTGGCGTCAAAGTCTATTCGCATCAATCCAACAATAGCAATGGCAACACGCGCGATGCGCAGGGAAGGCTTGTCAGCTGCGAACACCTCACGCGCTCTGTGGTGCGCATTGAACATGATGGTTCACGAACACTGTTGGCATCATCATACGAAGGAAAACCGCTCAATTCCCCCAATGATGTGGTGGTTACATCTGATGGCGCGGTTTGGTTTACTGATCCATCATACGGCATCATGACTGACTATGAGGGAAAACGTGCCCCACCAGAACAGGCGGGCTGCTATGTTTACCGAGTTTCTCCGAAAACCGGCGCAGTTGAAGCCAAGATAATGACCATGCGGATGCCCAATGGGCTTGCGTTTTCCCCAGATGAGCGAACACTTTATGTGGCCGACAGTTCGCGTTCCCATGATGATGGAGGTTATCACCACATCATGGCTTACTCTGTCGGCGCAGATTCCCTCGTCGGCGACGGCAGAGTAATTATTTCCATTCAAGAGGGCGTTCCTGATGGATTGCGCTTGGATGAATTTGGAAATCTGTGGGTGAGTTCGGCGCGTGGTATTGAAATTTTCGCGGCCGATGGAACCCCACTGGGCATCATCCATATTCCCGAAACGGTTGCCAATCTCACTTTCGGCGGCCCTAAGAACAACCGGCTTTTTGTCACGGCGACCAAGTCTCTCTACGCCGTTTTTACTGCCGTTCGCGGAGCTGAACGCCCCGCGAAATCTTTATGATATAAATAACTTAAACCTAAATGGAGGATCCAATGACTGAAGAAATCAAAAATTACACAAATGATCGTCGCCATTTTCTAAAAGGTATCGCACTCGGTTCGGCTGCTCTTGGCGGAGCTGCTGCCGGTCTTTTCGGCGGTACTGATCCATCAACTGGCGCATTCGGTGTTCAGCAAGCTAACGCTGCCGCCACTGTCCGTTTGAAGATGGCCTTTATCCAATGGCAACCACACACGGTGCCTGCCGCTTGGTCTAAAGGCATTGAAGAGGTTCTGAAAACCCAGCAGATCATCGACTACAAATTACTCGACGGTCAGAACAAAGTTGAAGTGCAGGTTAGCCTCATGGATACGCTGATCAATGATGGCACATCGGTTATATTCTTGCAGCCCATCGACAGCGTGGCTTTGGCGCCTTCGATCAAGAAGGCAAAGCGCGCTGGTATTGCTGTTATTACACTCAACATTGACGCAACCGAGGCTCATGCTGCGCATGTGGAAATGAACCATTATTTTGGTGCCATGGATATTGCCAAAACGCTTGGTGACAAAATGGGTGGCAAGGGGGATGTCGCCATTCTCAACGCACCTCCCGGCATTATCATTCGTGACCAACGCACCAATGGCTTCGTGGAAGGCCTGAAAAAGCACCATCCTGACATCAAGATTGTGGCTGATCAGGTAGCAGATTGGTCACGCAAGAAAGCCCAAGACGTTCTGGCAACAATCGTTGCCGCCAATCCAAAGCTGGGTGGTGTTTATGGCGTGAATGACTCCATGGCGCTTGGTGCAGTGGACGTTGCCAAGGATAAAGGTTTGATTGGCAAGCTGGTGATTTTTGGTAACGATGGCGAAACTGATGCCTTAGAATCAATTGCTGCTGGTGAACTGACCGGCACCCAATATACCGACGTTTATCAACAGGGCCGTCTTGCTGCTGCTGCCGCTTCGGTTTTGGCAACTGGCATGGTACCTGCTACAGCTTTCAAACAACAAGGCCATTTGCTTATGCCGTATATAATTGCCACCAAAGAAAACGTAGGGCAAATTCAACCTTCACAACGCTGGTAATCTTGTACCCATGCAAGCCCCAGAGCCGCGACATTAATTTGTCGCGGCTACTCTTTTGATCTTAAAACAATCGAGACCCAAATGCACCGTCGTCCGGCCTCAATTGCACTTCTGGCTTTCTTTGCGGTTACGGTGGGGTTCTTCTGCCTCTTCGCGCCAAATTTTGCGACCGCACCCAATATCGAAAATGTGATGTCTGGGTTTTCCTTTGTTGCCATTCTCGCAATGGGGCAGGCTTTTCCAATATTGCTGCGCGGCATTGATCTTTCCATAGGTGCCATCGTTGCGCTGGCGGGAATGGTTGCCTTCGATTTTACGCTGATTTTTCATATTCCGGGTTATGTGGTTCTACCTATTGCTCTGATTGCAGCAACAAGTGCCGGTGCAATGAACGGAATACTGATTGTCTATTTGCGCCTTCAGCCCTTTATTGCAACTCTGGCGACGCTGGCTGCTTATCGTGGTTTGGTTTTTGCAATCTCGGGAAGGCAACTCGTGCCGGAGCTTTCGACAACCCCGATTACTGATCCTTGGATTGTTGGGCTCGAAAGCTATTTTGATATTAGTGAGACGCTTGGAATCTCGGACTATGTTCAACTGCCGTGGATTCCCCTCTCGTTCTTTTTAATGATTGCTTTGTTGATCGCATTTCAAGTCTTGTTGTTATCAACAAGATTGGGTCGCGATATCTACACCGTTGGCGGCAATCAGGAAGCTGCCAGACTAGCGGGCGTAAACACGCGCAGAATTATAGTGTTAGCTTATGCCATATCCGGCTTTTGTGCGGGGGTTGCTGCACTTCTGTTGATTGCCCGACTAACTACGGCCACTGAAGCACTCGGTACGGGCATGGAGTTAACGGCCATCGCCGCTGCTGTCATTGGTGGCGTCAGTTTGCAAGGCGGAGTTGGGGCAGTGTTTGGGCCAGTTATTGGTGCATTTCTGTTGGGTGTGGTGTTGATTGGATTGACGCTACTGGGGGTTTCACAGTTTGTGCAACAAATATTGACCGGGGCAATTCTTTTGGCAGCTGTTTGCTATGATCGCTTTTTGATGGTTCAGCGCCAACGTCGGGCCGCCGCTAACATGGGGGTGAGCGTCTAGATGGATGATCGTCCGCTTATCGATAGCCAAGGCCTTGGCAAAACTTACGGCAACCTCGCCGTTTTGATAGACGCTAATTTTAGTGTGAGAGCAGGAGAAATTAGGGCACTGGTGGGATCGAATGGTGCCGGGAAATCTACGCTGATCAAAATTTTAACCGGTGCCATAACTCCAACTTCGGGAGCCATCAAAGTTAATGGCAAGGAGGTTCAACTTGGGCGTCCTACTGAAATGATCAAAAACGGCATTGCCTGCATTTATCAGCATTCAAATCTGGCGCCAGCGATGTCTGTGCTGGATAATATATTTCTGGGCCGCCAGCCAACCAAACGCTTTGGCTTTCTTGACCGGAAACGCCAGAGGCAAGAGGCCGAGGAACTCTTGCAGCGCCACGCAATCCAAATTGACCTTGATGCACTTGTTTCAACGCTTCCAACTGTTAAGCAAAAGGAAGTCGAAATTCTCAAAGCACTTGCCCTTAATGCGCGCGTCCTGCTGATGGATGAACCAACAGGATGGTTGGCGGCGTCTGATGTTGCGAAGTTGCACGCGACAATCCGTACATTGAAATCGAAAGGCGTAGGCATTGTTTATATCAGTCATATGTTGGATGAAATTTTCTCCGTGTGTGATACCGTTACGGTGATGCGCGACGGCCGCATTATCAGCGAGGGCAAAGTTGCCGACATCACGAGGCCGCAACTTGTTGAATTGATGGTCGGCGAGAAGCTCGCAAAGGACTCTGCTCAAGCTGGCCAGTTTATGCGGACGGCAGGTGGAACAGGTAAGGTGCGTTTGAGTGCTAATAGCCTGACGAAAAGGGGGGTGTTTAGCGGCATTTCATTTGATCTTTTTGCCGGCGAAATATTCTGCATCACCGGTCTTATCGGTTCCAAACGGACTGAATTTTTACATACTCTATTTGGCTCGGATCAATTCGATTCAGGCGATTTGAAACTCGATGATAAGGTGGTTTCTTTCAAATCTCCAGTAGAAGCCATCGCCAGCGGCATTGGTTTTGTGACCGAAGACCGACACCGTGAAGGACTCATGCTGGGGCTTTCGATCAGCAACAATCTTGTCATGGCAACGCTCAAACAGTTCCATAAACTGGGAATGCTAAAACGCATCGAAATTCACGCCGCTACAGGAAAAATGATCGCTGATCTCAACATTCAGCCACCCGACCGTGCCAAACTGGTGCGACTGCTTTCTGGCGGTAACCAGCAGAAAGTGTTGTTGGGCAAATGGCTTAATCTCAAACCGAGAATTCTCCTGCTTGATGAACCGACTGTAGGTGTCGATGTTGGTGCCAAAGCCGAAATTTATGCAATCCTGCGCGCT
>JAYVXY010000144.1:0-5471 GCA_043784785.1 Aestuariivirga sp.
CCATCGACAATGGCGCGAGCGTATGCACCGTCGCGCCCGCAATCAATCGCCACAAAATTTGTGGCCGATGGAATGGGTTTCAAATTATTATTATTGGCGATTTCATAAATGGTGCGTTTGGATTCCGATACCAATTTCTTGACGCGGTTCAAAAACTTCTGGTCCTTGATTGCCGCAATCGCGCCAGCCTGCGAGATGCGCGAGATGCCAAAATGATTTCTGATTTTATCGAAGGCGGAAATAATATCGGGGTGGCCGATGCAATAACCCACGCGCACGCCAGCCATGCCATAAGCTTTTGAGAATGTGCGGAAGCGCAGAATATTTTTGGCGTTCACATCAATTGGCGGCGCTGTGCCTTCCGGGGCAAACTCAATATAGGCCTCATCCAGCAACATCATGCAGGTTTCGGGCATGAGGTCCATCATGTGGCGCAACTCAGCGGCAGGCCAATATGTGCCCATCGGATTATCGGGGTTGGCGATATAGAGCAGTTTTGCCTTTTCCTGGGCTGCCAGCCTGATCAAGGAAAGCGGGTGTTCATGATCACCCACATAGGGCGTGGTCAGCAATTTGCCGCCAGAGGCCGCGACATGAAAATTGAACGTGGGGTAGGCGCCAAGCGAGGTGACCACGGCATCATCTGGATCAATAAACAGCCGCACCACCAAGCCGAGCAAGCCATCAATGCCTTCGCCACAGGCGATATTTTCAGAAGCCACGCCCAGATGTTTGGCAATGGCGGTTTTCAAATCATGGTTTTCAGGGTCGCCATATTGCCAGCTTTCAGCGGCCGCCCCCTGCATCGCCTTAATGACCTTGGGCGAGGGGCCAAAAACACTTTCATTGGCTCCAAGGCGGGCTTTGATCTTAGTTCCGGTGCGGCGTTCTAGGGCTTCGGGCCCGACGAAGGGAACAGTTGAAGGGAGGTCGGTGATGATGTCGGTGAAGCGGATCATAAACTTGGTCTATCAATTTTAAGTCCGTCATGCCAGCGTAGGCTGGCATCCCGCTTACTTTCTAACAACGCCACCTGCGGCTAGCGGGCCCCAGCTTTCGCTGGGGTGACGGTGGGTTTCATTTTTTGAGGTGCGCCCCTCAAAAAACTTGTGTGGCGGGCTATTAGCGGCTATCTGGCTGCCAACGAAATCCAAAAACCTTGCAGGAGATGCCTTATGGCCCGTATTACCCTTCGCCAATTGCTCGATCACGCCGCTGAACATGATTATGGCGTGCCAGCTTTCAACATCAACAACATGGAACAGGCTTTGGCCATTATGGCCGCTGCCGACAAGGTTGATGCGCCGGTGATCATCCAGGCTTCGCGCGGGGCGCGTTCATACGCCAACGACATTATGCTGCGCCATATGATGGATGCGGTGACCGAGATTTATCCACACATCCCCGTATGTGTGCATTTGGATCATGGCAATGAGCCAGCCACCTGCATGACCGCCATTCAATCGGGCTTCACCTCGGTGATGATGGATGGCTCATTGAAGCCTGATGGCAAAACCCCAGGCGATTGGGATTATAATGTCGGCGTGACCAAGGCCGTTGTTGATATGGCACATTTGGGCGGTATTTCGGTTGAAGGTGAATTGGGTGTTTTAGGCTCGCTCGAAACCGGCATGGGTGATAAGGAAGATGGCCATGGTGCCGAAGGCAAACTCAGCCACGACCAACTGCTCACCAACCCACAGGAAGCTGTGAAGTTTGTAAAGGAAACCGATGTGGACGCGCTGGCCATCGCCATGGGCACATCGCACGGTGCTTATAAATTCTCGCGCAAGCCGGATGGCGCGGTGCTAGCCATGAATGTGATTGAAGAAATCCACAAGCTGCTCCCTAACACGCATCTGGTGATGCACGGCTCGTCATCAGTGCCTGAAGATTTGCAGGAGATCATCAACAAGTTCGGCGGCAAGATGAAGCCAACCTGGGGTGTACCTGTGGCTGAAATTCAGCGCGGCATCAAGCATGGCGTGCGCAAGATCAACATCGACACTGACAATCGCATGGCCTTGACCGGTGCCATCCGCAAAGTGCTGGCCGAAGATCCATCAGAGTTCGATCCGCGCAAATATCTGAAGCCCGCCATGGAAGCGATGACCAAGCTGTGCACAATGCGTTTGCAGGAATTCAACACTGCGGGACAAGCTTCGAAGATCAAGAAAGTTCTGCCCGTATCAGAAATGGCCAAGCGTTACGCCAAGGGTGAGTTGAAGCAGAAGTTTGCTTGAGAATGGGACGTTCGGATTCCGACGAGCGCTATATACTCGACATTTGTGACGAGGTGCTGGGACGCAAAGCGTCCCGGCAGCATAAGTTTGATTTTTTGCGCGGAGATAGTAAGGCTCTAAACGGAAGTGGTCGCAGACTTCCGGCTAATGCCTACTATGATGATCTCGAATTGGTGATTGAATACCACGAAAGGCAACACACTGAATCTGTGCGTATCATGGATCAGCGAATGACGGTGAGCGGGGTTACAAGGGGCGAGCAGCGCAAAATATACGATCAACGTCGGCATGAAGAATTGCCAAAGCATGATCTTACAATCATAATACTGAACTATGCCGATTTCCCCTTGGGGCACAGCAAACGCCTTCGACGCGATCTTACGAGAGATGAATTTGTAATTCGCGATAGATTGTCAAAATATGTTGTGAATCGCTGAGATAACCTCACGCCGCCCTGACTCCAAACTTCAAATCCAGCGCCGCCAACACCTTTAGCACTGTTGCGAATTCGGGATTGCCTTCTGCGCTTAGCGCCTTATACAGACTCTCGCGGGTGAGGCCGGTTTTTTTAGCGATTTCGGTCATGCCTTTGGCGCGGGCGACGACGCCGAGCGCGTGTGTGATGAAGGTTGGGTCATCGCTTGCAAAAGCTTCCTCAAGGTAAAAACCTATAGCTTCGGCGCTGTCGAGGTATTCGGCTGCGTCGAAAGGTTTTGTCATGGTGAGATATTTTTCCATATTTAGTTCTCCATTGCGCCAGCAATTTTCTTGGTGCTTTTTATGTCCTGATCCTGAGTTTTCTTGTCGCCGCCGCAAAGCAAGATAATTAACAGAGGCCCTCTTCGCTTAAAATATACACGATAGCCTGGCCCAAAGTGGATGCGGAGTTCGCTGATGCCTTCTCCCACAGAGTTCACGTCACCTTCATTGCCCAAAGCCAATCGGCCAATACGCGAAACTATCTTTGTCTTTGCTCTGGCGTCTCGAAGGTTGGTCATAAAGCGTTCAAACTCTGGGGTTCTGCGAACATCGATCATGACAAACTGTATTCCATGGGATACAGTTTGTAAAGTTGATTTTTATAGTAGCGCGCAACCAACTGTGTTATGGTAGCGCGCAACCAATGGAAAGATTATGTCAAAGCTTAAGAAGTCACCCTCAGACGAGATGACCAAGTTTCAGCGATATCGCCTGCGGCAAAGCCACAGGGGCATGAAGCTTTTGCGCATCTGGGTGCCGGATACGAAGCGCCCAGAATTTGCGGCCGAGGCTGCAAGGCAAGGTGCGCTACTTCGCGGGCGGCCAGAGGAAGTCGAGGCGCTGGCCTTCATCGCCGCGGCATTTGAGTGGCCAGAGCCTTGAAGCGTGGTGATCTGGTTGTTGTTTCGACATCGGGCGATTATGGCAAGCCGCGCCCAGCCGTTGTCACGCAGTCTGACTTGTTAAACACGAGCGACAGCGTGTTGGTCGTTTTGCTGACCAGCACTCTAATGGATGCGCCGTTCTATCGTTTGAACGTGCAGCCCAGTGCAGAAAACGGATTGAAGTTGCCATCGCAAATCATGGTCGATAAAATCATAGCATTCCCGCGCGAAAAATGTGGGCCTGTCATCGGCTCGCTCGATCAAGTTACACTAATTGCGCTGAATAACATGCTGGCTGTTATGGTGGGGATTGCGGATTAAATAAATTGGCCATTTATTAAATGTCTCTTGACACTACATTCCTAATATGACATATCTAATCCCGTCTTTCCTCAAAGGGGTCACGGCTCATGACGGTGGTCTTGATAGGGAAGATGTGGTGGCCGCGGGTTTGACCTAACGTGGTTCAAATTCTCGGCGTGCTTTGGAGGCGTCCCGTGGGCACTATGACTCGCGCGCTTTAAGAGGGCTTAAGGTTTTCTCTCTTCTTTCAACGAGGGAAAATCAAAGAAACAAGCCCAAAGCAAAAACAACCACAAAAGCGTGGGCGCTCTCAGCGCCTTTATAGCCGGACTATTCTACCGGCACATCTTGCGTCTGTTTGCGCCCGCGCAACCCTTCGCCTTCCACCCTCGCGAAAACGGATGCGGCCGTTTTCACAAAGCGTTGAGTCAAGCCTAAACCTCAAGCCGAGCGCGCCAGTTCCTTGATGTTGCCGCGGGGCTTGCCCGACATTTCGGCGATCTTGCGGTCTTGGGTCATGATTTCAGTGCGCGCGAAATCTTCGATCTCGTCTTTCTGTAATCCAGCAGCATTGATCTTGCGGCGTGAAGATTTAGTGCCGTCTTCATAGACCACATCAAACATCACGAAATTATCTTCAACCTTGTCTTTCTTGTTCTTCGCCACTATCAGGCATCCTTTTTCGGTTCAGGCGCTACACTTGGTGGCGCATCATGTTGAGTCTCGTGCTTGCGCTGAGCCGATTTGTCATCGCGCTTATTTTGCTTATCCAGCGCCTTTTGTTGCTTGGCTTTGGCGCGGTTATTGCGTTCTTGATTATAGTTTGGTGGAAAGGCCACTTGGATATTCCTTGTTGATGTGTCGAAGAAATAGATGGCGTCCCGGAAGGGATTCGAACCCCTGACCCCCGGTTTAGGAAACCTGTGCTAGGCCAATTGTTTCAATAGGTAAGGCCATTTTAAAGTGTCTAACTGTGAACCGAAGCTAAGGAGAATTTCGATTTTTGTCTAACCGCGACTAACCCAATTTACAAGACAATTCGAGCTGCTCCACAATCAGTTGATCATAATGTCGCGATCTCGATCAATTTCCGGCACAGCAAGGTTTAGATACTCACCTATGTCCAAGCCAGATGTTAAATGTCGCTCAACCAGATGCCTGACACCGACCGCTAGATTTAGCGCCCACTCCGGCGTGTGCCGGTTGGATGCTGCTAAATTGAGCGACGCCAAGATGGCGTCTGCCACAGTTCGATCCGCAGTTGTTATACCAGACGCAACCTGACCGATATGTTCAAGATAGTGTGCGAGCTCATGAACAACGATCGGTCCGAGTTCCGTGTCGGAGAAATCAAAAAGCCTGGTATTAAGGATGAACATGTCGGTCCGACCTTCGAAGCCGTCAAATATATCCTGCACATCAGCTTGAAAGCCTGCGAGGCTGCTACTGTAACCTCCGGCTTGCATTGCCTGCAGGGCTCTTGAGGGTATGGCCCTGCACGGATCGATGTAAGTTTCCTCACTATCGTCGAGACCAAGTAGCAACATGTGGCTTTCCCGGT
>JAYVXY010000145.1:0-5451 GCA_043784785.1 Aestuariivirga sp.
TCTTTGTGGTTCCATTTCTACCGCTATCAATATGTGCGGCGTGGTGCGCAATTCACCATGCCTTGGCCAAAACCGCGCGGCTATTGATGGTCGCAAAACCAGACTTGTGGCCCGCTGTGAAGCGGGCCATTGTTTTGAAATGAACCTCAATATTTTCATTTACGGCGTGTTGGCCTTGGCGGTTGCCTATTCCATTGCCAGGCAATTCTATTCCGCCCAGCTGATGCGAAAGCTTATTCCTGATCAATTATTCTCAGATGTGCGGCAGCTTTTTCAAAACCCGGAAGTGCGGCATGGCGAGGCCATCGGCAGTCATATGCTGAATGGCGCTTATGAGGGTGGCCAATTCGAACTCAAAACCATCACCGATACTCTGGCAACCCGCAAATTGCCCAGTCTGTGGTTAATGATCACTTTGAAATCTCCGGTTCCCGTCAAACACACATTTGATATGATGCTAAGGCCAGCAGGCCCTACAAGTTTTTCAAATTTTGATTTTCTGCCGGCAAGTTTTGCAACGCCTTTCGGATTTCCGGCACAAGCGGTGCTGCGCTCCGATGCAGAGCTGCCGGATTTTGATTTAACAGTCTTGCAGCCACATCTTGATTTTTTCAAAAACCCGCGCGCGAAGGAACTTCTCATAACCCCAAACGGTCTTCGACTTGTCATCCAACTCGCTGAAGCCGAACGCTCGCGCTATCTGGTCTATCGTGATGCCAGGTTCAATAGTGTAACAATTGACTCTGATGAGACCAAGAGGGCACTCGATATTTTGCTTGCCCTCAGGCGTGATTTGCAAGAGCATTTGCACCATGACTGACAAGCCTCCCACCAATCCATACTATATCATGCTCGCAAGCATTTTTCTGCCTGGCTCAGGGCATGTGTGGCTGGGGCTTGCGCAACGTGGACTCATGTTCCTGTTCTTCATCATCATTCTCGGTTGGGCCAGTTCCCATCTGATGCCGGAACATGCGTCCTTCATCGGCAAGCATATTGGTGGCGTGTTTATCTATGGTATCTCGGTGATTGATGCCTATAAGATTGCGCGGGTTCGTTTTGTGGAATGGTATAATGAAAAGAACTCTTCCAATTAGCTTGATGCTCGCATGTTTTGCGACCGCTCAGGCGGCTGAATTGAAATTGTCTGGGCCCGAAATCCAGAGTGTGCTGACGGACAAAACCCTTTTCGGCACCGACCACAATCAGCCTGCCGAACAAATATTCCAAAAAAGCGGTGCTACATTTTATAGTTCCGGCGGCAGTCAATCTCAAGGTGCGTGGAAAATTGAGGGAGACAAATATTGTTCACAATGGCCACCCAACCAAGCTTGGCCCTGTTATGACGTTACCAAAGATGGTGACAAGATTACCTTCATATCTGCCAGTGGCGCGCGCACTGAAATGTCCCTCGTGAAATGAACTTTACAAGCCTTTGCGTTGCTTTATAGCAACGCGTTGCTTTCAACCCACCCTCAAAGCAGGATGCGTTTCATGATTGATCACAAGACCTATGCCATTTGGAATGGCCCCATTGTAATGATTGGCTTTGGTTCTATCGGGCGTGGCACGCTGCCCTTGATTTTGCGCCACATTAAATGTGACCGCAAGCGCATCACGATCTTGGATCCAAGTGATGAATGGCGGCACATTGCGGATTCTGAAAATATTGCTTTCAAAAAAGTTGGCCTGACCCGCGCCAATCATAAAAAAATATTGGAGCCGTTATTGAAAACTGGCACCGGTCAGGCGCTCATCGTCAATCTTTCGGTGGATGTCGACAGTTTGGATATTATGCGTGTGGCGCGCAAATGTAAGGCTCTCTACATTGATACAGTGAATGAGCCTTGGCCCGGTTTCTATTACAATACCAAAGTGGATAATGCTTCGCGCACCAACTATGCGCTGCGCGAAAAACTCGTGGCTCTCAAAACCAAACTTGGCAAAGGGCCAACCGCTGTCTCCTGCTGTGGTGCTAACCCGGGCATGGTGTCGTGGTTTGTGAAGCAAGCGCTTTTGAACCTGGCGCATGATTTAAGAGTTAAAATTGAAGTTCCCAAGAAGCGTGACGATTGGGCCAGGTTGATGAAAAAGCTTGGCGTGAAGGGTGTGCATATTGCTGAACGTGATACGCAGCGCGGCAAGGACCCGAAGAAGCTTGATACCTTCGTGAACACGTGGTCGGTCGAAGGTTTCATCTCTGAGGGCAAGCAGCCAGCTGAACTTGGTTGGGGCACGCATGAAAAGCTTATGCCACCTTTGGGTCGCAAACATAAAACCGGCAGCAAGTCAGCGATCTTCTTGGAACGCGCTGGCGCTGATACCAAGGTTCGGACATGGGTGCCAGAAATTGGCCCCCAACACGGTTTTCTTGTGACCCACAATGAAGCGATTTCGATCTCGGATTATTACACGGTGAAAAAAAACGGCAAGGCGATTTATCGCCCCACCTGTAACTATGCCTATCACCCCTGCAATGATGCGGTTCTTTCAATTGCCGAAATGTTTGGCAATGGCGGCAAGAAACAATCCAAGGTTCACATTCTCGAACCGCACGAAATTGCTGACGGCAAAGATAAGCTTGGTGTGCTGCTTTATGGCCATAAGAAAAATGCCTATTGGTTTGGTTCCCAGCTTTCGATTGGTGAAGCGCGCAACTTGGCACCTTATCAAAGTGCCACGGGCTTGCAGGTAAGCTCTGCCGTGTTGGCGGGACTTGTGTGGGCCATTGAAAACCCGAATTCCGGCATTGTTGAAACCGACGAGATGGATTTCCGCCGCTGCCTCGAATTGCAGTTGCCCTATCTCGGGCCGGTCGGTGGTGTTTACACCGACTGGAATCCACTTAAGGGACGAGAAACACTCTTTGCTGAGCCGGTTGACAAAAAGGATCCATGGCAGTTCACCAATATCTTGGTACATTAACGGCGCGTTTGGTTTGAGCTAAGCTGGAACTATGAAAAAGATTCGCAACCTTGCCCTCACGATTGCCTTCGCTAGCCTTATTACGATCTCGGGCCATGCTGCGCCCAAGCACGGCATAGCCATGTTGGGCGAACCTGCTCTTGCCCCTGACTTCAAAAACCTGCCCTATGCCAATTCTGATGCGCCGAAAGGTGGCGTTTTAAAACAGGCGATGACCGGAACATTTGATAGCATCAACCCTTTCATCATCAAGGGCAATGCAGCCATAGGCCCGCGCACTTTTGTGTTTGAAAGCTTGATGGGCCGCAACGGTGCTGAAGCGTTTACCGAATATGGTTTGCTTGCTGAAAGCATTGACGTGACGGATGATCGCCAAAGCTTCACATTCAAAATTCGCCCCGAAGCCAAATTTTCCGATGGCTCAGCCGTAACCTCCGCTGATGTTCAATTTTCATTGGAAACCTTGCGTGACCATGGGCGGCCAAATTTCAAAAACAACTATTCAAAAATCTCCAAGATCGAAACGCCGGATGATCACACCATTATTTTCCATCAGGAAAAGGGTGACCGCGAATTGCCAATGATCATCGGCCTGATGCCGATCCTTTCGAAGAAATCATGGGAGGGTAAAAATTTTGAAGACACAACCATTGTCCCACTGATTGGTTCTGGGCCTTATGTGTTTGGTGAGATTAAGCCGGGCGAGATGATTTCCTATAAAAAGAACCCAGACTATTGGGGCCGGAATCTGGCCATCAACAAAGGCATGTGGAACTTCGACACATTTCGCTTTGATTATTACCGAGATGCCAATGCCGCGTTTGAAGCCTTTAAAAAGGGTGACGCCGATATTCGCAATGAATCTGATCCCATCCGCTGGACAACGGGTTTTAACTTTCCGGCTGTGACTGAAGGCAAAGTTGTGAAGGAAACTTATGAGGCCAAGACCCCAGCGGCCACCACGGGTTTTGCTTTCAACACGCGCCACAAGATATTTGAAGACGTGCGCGTGCGCGAAGCTTTGACCATTGCCTTCGATTTTGAATGGGCCAATGCCAATCTCTTCAGCAATTCATATACGCGCACTTACGGCTATTATTCTGGTTCAGAACTTTCTTCAAAGGGCAAGCCGGCTGATGCCGTGGAGCTTGGCATTATCGGTTCGACTGGACTACGAGCCGATTTTCTTGATGGTTCTTATGCTCTGCCTGTGAGCGATGGTTCAGGCCGTGACCGTAAATTATTGAAAAAGGCGGTTGATCTTTTGGGCCAAGCGGGTTGGACGATAAAGGACAGCGGCTTGGTGAACGCTGCTGGCCAGCAATTTGCGTTTGCCATCACCATTCAAAGCCCGGATCAGGAAAAAATCACTCTGCATTATCAACGCACGCTGCAACAGATCGGTATCAAGGTTGATGTTCGCGCGGTTGATGCGGCGCAATTTACGGCAATTCAGAAGAACTATGATTACGACATGATCCCGGTTTCCTGGTTCAATTCGCTTTCGCCTGGCAATGAGCAAACGCTGTATTTCGGTTCTTATGGCAAAACCACGGATGGCACGCGCAACTATCCCGGTATTGCTGATCCCAAAGTGGATGCCGCGATTGAAGCCATGTTGAAATCAAAAACCCGCGAAGAGTTTGTTTCGGCGATTCATGCGGAAGATCGATTGCTGGTGTCTGGCTTTTACATCGTGCCATTTTACAGTGCACCACAATGGGTTGCGCGTTGGAACACAATTGGCGTTCCCAAAGAGCAGCCTTTCACCGGTTTTGAAACCACAACATTATGGCATAATCCATGATCACAATTGATGTCGTCTCAGATGTTATTTGTCCCTGGTGCTTCCTCGGGAAGCGTCGGCTCGACAAAGCTTTAAGCCTTATCCCTGAGGTAAAGGCGGAAGTGATTTTCCGTCCATTTTTTCTTGATCCGAATATTCCACAGGACGGTTTAAGTCGCCAAGACTATATGGAAAACAAATTCGGCAAGGAACGCTTGAAAACCATTCACGACCCGTTGATTGCGGCGGGCAAAGAAGATGGCGTGCCCTATCATTTCGACAAAATCACCCGCACTCCCAACACGCTTGATGCTCACCGCTTTATTCGCTGGGCCAAACTCGAAGACAAGCAGGCCGAAGTGGTTGAGGCCTTGTTCATGGCCTATTGGAGCCAGGGCCGTGATGTGGGAGATCATAAAGTGCTGGCTGACATTGCCGCCGCACACGGCATGGACCGCGCGAAAGTGTTGAGAGAGCTGGCCTCTGATCGTGATAAAAGCGAAGTATTGCAGGAAACCATGCAAGCCCAACAAATCGGCGTAACCGGTGTGCCCACCTACATCATCAACCGCAAATATGGCGTGGTGGGTGCGCAAGGGGCGGAAATGTTGGCCGAGCAGATTAGGAAGGCGGCGGGGGAGTCCTAGATATTGGAGAGTAACATGAGTCTTCGTAATTTAGTTTCTCTGTCTACTTTGGCGGCCTTAATCATGTTCAGCGCTACAAGCGCGGTTCAAGCT
>JAYVXY010000146.1:0-16547 GCA_043784785.1 Aestuariivirga sp.
GTTGAGATTGCTTGATGCTGGCAAATCGTGACATGGGTAAGGCCATATTGTGGCACCTCTCAGGAAATCTTCAGAAGGTTAAGAAACTGCAAGCTGCCATCAAAATCAACTCTGCGCCAGACCCTGCGTTGGGCTGCTTCCACATCCGTGCCCCAAACCGCAATCTGAAAATCTTCATCCACATGCGCCGCTTGCCATGCCGCCTCTGGCGAGATAGCCCCCGCCACCAACATCAGGCCCAATAGTGCCGATCCTGTTAGCGTGGTCAGATTATGCGCAACAGTGAGGCGAAACGCATCCAAGCTGGCCACATGTTTTTCAACCGCGGCAATCGTTTCAGGCGGTTGGGCCTGATGAATAACCCCTGTCACCACTTTGAACTTTACACCCATTGCGTCCTCGGCCCAGCGCAGCACTGGATCCCACGCGCTCGCCTGCAAGATCGCCAAGGCCTCCGGCTCACCAGCGCGGTAACACACCATATCACTGCCCGAAAACTCAACCACTTGCCCCGCCACAAAGGCCCGCTCACCGCCAGCCCGATCAATCGCCGTATTGGCCAGTTTAGTAAGCGGCATGGCGGCGGGATTGATGACATCAACCTGCGCGTTCCATTCATCGGCCACGGCTTGCGCCAACCCGCGCGACGGCAAAATCAACTTGGCCTTCATCGGGGTTTTGACCACGCGACCATCCAAAGCGATGCACAACTCATCGGTTACTGTGGCAAGGGCATAAAACTTCTTCGGCAGCGGCCTAACAATGCGGTCGCGCGAAAGCCGCTCCCAGCGTTCGTCGGCGGTTTCAGTCGTCAAATCTTTGCGAGTCAAATCCAAAACTTTCAAATGTTGCAATCATATGATCAGGCAGCGGAGCTGTTACATCCACCACACCCTCACGCGGATGCGGAAACACCACACGCCGCGCATGAAGGTGCAAGCGTTTGGCCACACCATCGGGCATATCCACATCACCACCATATTTATTATCACCCAATATCGGCGTGCCGATGTGGTTCATATGGGCGCGCAGCTGGTGCTGTCGCCCCGTCAGCGGTTTCAGAGAAACCCACGCCACCACCTTGGTTTTATCCAACACGGCATATTGCGTGACGGCGGATTTTTCATCCTCCTCCTCGCCTTCTTTCGAAGCGCGCATCCGGTCACCATCTTCGCTGCGCGCCTTAATCAGCGCCACATCAATCTTGCCTTGTGCGGGTGCGGGGACACCCTTCACCACCGCCCAATAGGTTTTCTTCACAATGCGCGTGGCAAATAATTTGCCCAGGGCAGCAGCCACAGCGCGTCGCTTAGCAATCACGATCACGCCAGATGTGTCACGGTCCAGCCTGTGCACAAGCAAGGGCCGCTCACCCAGTTCCTTGCCCAGCCCCATCAGCAACCCATCCAAATGAACATGGGTCTTCGTGCCGCCCTGCACGGCAAATCCGGCTGGCTTGTTAAGAACAAACAGATCCTTGTCCTCATGGATGACCATGCTCATAAACAACCGCCGCTCAGTATCGGTGAGCGGTGTCACATCTTCCTTCGGCACATCGGCGGGCCGCTTGTCAAACGCCAAGGGCGGCACACGAATATCCATGCCCGTCACCAAGCGGTGATTAGGCTTCACCCGCCCCGCCCCCACCCGCACCTGGCCTGTACGCGTGAGCTTATTGAGATAAGCAAAATTCACCTGCGGAAAATGCACTTTGAACCAACGATCCAGCCGCATACCATCTTCATCGACGGAAACTTCATATCGTTTGACTTCAACGCTCATGCCAAGATCGATCTCACAAAAGCAAGCCCGGCAAAACAGCCAATAATCGACAAGGTAACCGATGCTAAGGCATAGCCCCCGGCACTGAGAAATTCGCGCTTTTCCGCCATCAATGCAAAATCAAGTGCGAAAGCTGAAAATGTGGTGAAACCGCCCAAAATTCCTGTCGTCAAAAACAAGCGCATTTCATTCGAGACATTCAGTTTAAGCGCCGCAAGTTCAGTGATGATCCCCATCACAAAACAACCAACCACATTCACAATCAGCGTGTGCCAAGGAAAATCAGTGCCCAATAGTTTACCACTGCTGACATTCACGCCATAGCGCGCCGCAGCACCAATCGCTCCGCCAATTGCAACAATAAGATAATTCATCACAACCAACCCTTATGGAGGAAATACCACAGCGGCACGATGGCCGATAAAATCATTAGCGCAATCGCATAAGGATAACCCAAAGCCCAATCCAATTCCGGCATGGCTTTGAAATTCATCCCATAAAGCGAAGCCACCAGCGTGGGCGGCAGGAATACAACGGATGCAATCGAGAAGATCTTGATAATGCCGTTTTGTTCAATCGATATCATGCCCAGCACTGCATCGAGCAAAAAGCTGATCTTACCCGTCAAATATCCAGCATGTTCTGACAAAGATTGAATATCGCGCTGCACCACTTTCAGTCGCGCTTTGTTTTCACGCATTTCCTTGGTTTCGGCTTTTTCCTTTGGCGGCTTGGTCACCACACCTTCAACAACCGACGTTTTGGGCTTTTTGGTTTGATCGAGAACCGCTTGCATGTAAGCCACCATCCGGCCCACGGAAACCAGGCTCTCGCGCATCTTGGAGGTGAAATCCCCCTCCTCGCCCACTTTACCGAGAAGATTTTCCAAATTCTTTGGCTTCCTGCGGCGGGGCGTTCCATCTGGTTTGCGGATGAAGCTGGTGTCAAAAACCTGCCGTGATGTGTCATCCACAATCGCACCCACCCGTTCGAGATGATCGGCGGCGCGGTCGATCACCGCTTCCAGTAAACTGATCATTACCCCCCAGCCAGTCATGGCGGTGGTTTGCGGTTTCATCGCTTGGCGCACGTAAACGGGGAAAGCTTGCGGATGATGATAACGCACCGTCACCAGCTTAGAGCCGTGTATAATAAACGTTACTGGAGAAGACTCCGGGCGGTCTTCATCGCCGCGCCGAATGAGGTTTGCAGTCATAAAAGTCGCGCCATCTTCTTGATACAACCGGCTCGAAACCTCAATCTCTTCCAACTCGCCCCGCGTCGGAATATCGATTCCCAACGCCTCTTCCACCGCCTTTTCTTCATCGAGAGATGGGTCGACCAGATCAATCCAAACCGATTTGGCGATCAAACCAACATCCAGTTTTTTTGGATGTTCGACCAAACAGTCTTTTTCTGTTCCATAAAGTGAAAGCATGAGGCACCATTGATTGCGACATCTGTTTGCCCTAGCCAAAAGCTTCCCGCAAGCCAGAGTTCAAACAAAACATGTCTTTAGCACCGCTTTTATTGGCCCCGTTTGCGGTGCAAATTCACGCCTTTGGGGCCGTGCTGGCGCTCATATTGGCAATCATCCAGCTGCTCATGCCCAAGGGCAACACCCGCCACCGCGTTCTTGGTTATGTCTGGGCAGCAGATATGATGATGGTGGCCATCTCCAGCTTCTGGATCAACGGCATCAGATGGTGGGGGCCATTTGGGCCAATCCATATTTTGTCGATAGTTACTTTCGTCGGCGTACCAGCCGCAGTTTACGCCGCTCGCCAAGGCAATATCATAAGGCACAAAATCGTCATGTTGAATCTGGTCTTCTTTGCCCTCATCGGTGCGGGAATTTTGGCCAGCCTATCCTCAGGCCGCATTATGGAGCGGGTGTTTTTCGGTTCTTGAGTTTGGGCCGTATCCGTTGCATGACGGCGCGATGACATTAAACCCAATTCACATTATCGGCGGCGGCATGGCCGGGTCGGAGGCTGCTTGGGCTGCGGCCAATGCTGGCGTTCCCGTCATCCTTCATGAAATGCGCCCCATCATTCAAACCGATGTGCATAAAACCACCGATCTTGCCGAACTCGTGTGCTCCAATTCCTTCCGCTCAGACGATAAGGATAATAACGCTGTGGGTCTGCTGCATGAAGAAATGCGGCTTGCGGGTTCGCTTCTGATGGCTGTGGCCGAAAACCACAAAGTGCCTGCGGGCGGCGCATTGGCGGTGGACCGTGATGGTTTCTCCGCCGAAGTGACCAAACGCATTTCATCAAATCCCTTAATCACCATCGAGCGTGGCGAGATCGATGGCCTGCCGCCTGAGGCTTGGGACAATGTGATCATCGCCACCGGCCCGCTCACCTCTGAAAAATTGGCCAAAGCCATCCAAGCCAAAACCGGCGATGAAGGCCTTGCCTTTTTCGATGCCATCGCCCCTATTATCCACCGTGAATCAATTGATATGTCAAAGGCGTGGTTTCAATCACGCTATGACAAGGTGGGCCCCGGCGGAACGGGCAAGGACTATATCAATTGCCCCTTGGATAAGGCGCAATATGAAGCCTTTATCAATGACTTGATCACTGGCGAAAAAACCGATTTTAAACAATGGGAAACATCAACACCCTATTTTGACGGCTGTTTGCCCATCGAAGTGATGGCCGAACGTGGGCCTGAAACCTTACGCCACGGCCCAATGAAACCGATGGGTTTGACCAATGCCCATAACCCCACGGTTAAAGCTTATGCAGTGGTTCAACTGAGGCAGGATAACGCCTTGGGAACATTGTATAATATCGTCGGCTTCCAAACCAAATTGAAATATGCAGACCAAGTGCGGGTGTTCAAATCCATCCCCGGTTTGAAGAACGCTGAATTTGCGCGATTAGGTGGCCTGCACCGTAACACATTTCTTAATTCTCCCAAGCTCTTAGACGGTAAACTGCGTCTAAAACTTGAACCGCGCCTGCGCTTTGCGGGCCAGATTACCGGCGTTGAAGGTTATGTGGAAAGCGGGGCCATGGGGCTAATGGCAGGGCGCATGGCGGCCGCTGATCGTCTGGGCAAAGCATACACCACCCCACCCGCCACCACAGCGCATGGCGCTTTGATCAACCACATCACTGGCGGCCACATCGCCACAACGGATAATAAAACCCAAACCTTCCAACCGATGAACATCAATTTCGGATTAATGCCCCCACCCGACGCGCCCAAAAAGAACGCTGATGGCAAGAACTTGAGCTTTAAAGACAAAGGCGTTGCCCGCAAACATGCTTATACCCAGCGCGCTTTGGCAGATTTCAAAGTATGGCTCGAAACCTCAAAATGACTCGGATTTAGCGGCCTTCCACAAGGCCCATTGTTTGCGCCATTGAGCAATCTCGGCCCCTGATTTCATAACAGCATTGCGTCGTTCGTCCAATTTCGCCAGATAGCTTTGTGTCAACGCCACATGCAGAAAAGCGGGCATCACGACGGGCTTGATCGTCCAGGCCAGAAGCCTCGCTTGCCTCAACCGCTCACGGATTTTGTCGCGCAATTCGGAAAGCACAATTCCAACCGCCATATCATTATCGCCAGCGATCACATTGGCCACACTCGCGTCGCGCCGCTGTAAAAGATCAAGCGGAACAAAACATTTGGTTATCGCACGATGGTGCGGCAGTGAGCGCATAATCCCGGCCAAGCCATAGGCCACACCGGCAAGCCCCGCAGCCTCGGCACTTTCCAAAGCAAGGTCACGGCCCAAGATCAGCGAGGCCATTTGAATCAGTGCTGAAGATGTTTCGCCCAGATAACCTTCAAGATCAGTCAGTGTCGGCATCGGATCGGCATAAAGGTCAAATATCTTGGCCTTCACCAAATTCTGCAAGGCATGTTTCGGCAAATCCCCTGCCTCAATTGCTGCGGCCAGGCTTTGCGCCACCGGATGTTGCTGAGCATCACCAAGATATATGCCATCAAGCACATCCAGCCACCATTGCATGCGGATTTCGCCAACCGCCGGGTCGCTCACCTGTTCGGCCACCCGCGAAACCTCAATGTTAAAAGCATAAAGCGCATGCAGATATTTGCGCTTGCCTTCTGGCGCAAACAACGATGCGAGAAACCGGTCCTTGTCGCCGGCCCGCACCATGTCAAAACAATGTTGATCACTGCGGGTCATGGCACCGCCACAAACCCTGCCGCCACACGGCGTTTTTCCGCCAACATCACATTATAGGTGTGAACTGCCGAACTGGTGTTCATAAAATCAAAAGCCAGGTTTTGGGCAGCAAACAAGTTCAAGCTCGATTTGGGTGGGCGCACCATAGTTACGCCCGTGCCCATCAACACAAAATCGATTGCCGATCTTTCAGCAAACAATAACGAAAAATCCACGCCATCCCAAGCCCGCATGCCACTCGGCAAAACCAGCAAATGCCCCAAATGCGAATGATCACCAAACCGAAATCCGCCATCACCAAAACTGACAATGGCAAATCTCTGTGGCAAAAACTTCACTTCTTTAGAAAACCAGACTTTGTATCCGCTGCAGGCAAATCACGTTTGGTGCCAAGCAAGATGAGTACGGGCGACGCGATAAAGATTGAGGAATATGTGCCAACAATCACACCCCAGATCATAGCAAACGTAAACCCACGGATCACTTCGCCACCGAAGAAATACAAGGCCAGCAACGCCATCATGGTTGCCAGCGATGTCAAGATCGTACGCGGTAAAACCGAGTTGATCGAAAAATCGATGAGATCCGCCAGCGCCATAGATTTGTATTTGCGCAGATACTCACGAATACGGTCAAACACCACGACTGTGTCGTTCAAAGAATAACCGATAATCGTCAAAATGGCAGCAATGATCGAAAGACTGAAATCGAGCCTGAGCAGGCAGAACAGACCAATGGTTAGTGTCACGTCATGCAGCAGCGACAAAACTGCACCAACGGCAAATTGCCATTCGAATCTTACCCAAAGATAAAACAGCACAAATAATATGGCGAGCAGAACAGCACCCGTAGCCTGCTGAGTCTTTTCAGCAGAAACGGTAGGCCCGCTGGTTTCCTTGGAGCGAATTTCAACATCGGATCCCAAGGATTTAATTACTTTTTCTTGTGCAACTTGTTCGGCCTTTTCATCATTTTGGCTCTCCAGCCTAATTTTGACATCAGTCGGCGAGCCGATTTGCTGCAGCTCTACTGTCCCGAGGCCAAGCCCGTTCAACTCGCTTCGCAGCATGTCAAGTTGCGCTGGCCCCTTGGTACGAATAGTCATTACCGTACCACCTTTGAAGTCGATACCGTAATTCAGCCCGATTGTAGAGAACAGGACGATTGACGCGGCACAAAGCAGACCAGAAAGGAAAAACCCAAAGCGGGAAAGCCGCATAAACGGATATTTGGTATCGTCTGGAATGAGACGAACAGGTTTCCACCAACGCATTAGAGCTTGATCTCCTTAGGACGTGCATATTTGACCCACATCGCAACAACAAAGCGTGTCAGTGTGAAGGCTGTGAACATTGTGGTAATGATGCCGACAGCCAGCGTGACGGCAAACCCGCGCACTGGCCCCGAACCGATGCCAAACAAAACCGCAGCAGCGATAAGCGTTGTTACGTTAGCATCGATAACGGTTGAGAGAGCAGCCTTAAAGCCTGTCTCAATCGCCCCTATCGTGGTGCGACCGTGCCGCCACTCTTCGCGGATACGCTCATAAATCAGCACGTTAGAGTCAACCGCCATGCCGAGTGTGAGCACAATGCCCGCAATGCCCGGCAATGTGAGTGTAAAGCCAAACAGCGACATGATCGCCACCAGCATCAACAGATTGACCAGCAAGGCCCCATTGGCAATCAAGCCAAAGAAACCATAAGGCAGCATGATGAACACCATCACGAAGATCAGCCCCATCAAACTGGCAACCAAACCTGCGCGAATAGAATCAGCACCAAGGCTTGGGCCAACCGTTTGCTCTTCGATGATATTGAGCTTTGCCGGCAAAGCGCCTGAGCGCAGAACGATCGACAAATTATTGGTTTCTTCGAGTGAGAAGTTGCCTGAGATTTGGCCTGAACCACCAAGGATCGCCTCATTGATCACAGGATCAGACATAACCACATCGTCAAGCACAATCGCGAATGGCTTGCCCACATTGTCAGCTGTCAATTTGCCAAACCGCACTGCCCCCTTTTGGTTAAAGCGGAAGGTGACAACCGGCCGATTGTTTTGGTCATAGCTGGGCTGCGCATCATTCAAATCACCACCATCAACCGTGGCGCGGCCCGAGGTTTGCACCCAAATTTGTGGCAATGCCTTCAAATCATCCGGCGTTACCTTCTGGCCCTTATCGGCCTTGTCTTTGGTGATGCGGTCAACATCGGCCTTCTGCGGCAAAGCTTTGCAATCAGGTGGGGGCGCCTGTATCGCTGAACTTGCTTGTTCAGCACAGAGAAGTTGGAATGTCAGCTTGGCTGTCGAACCCAAAAGACCTTTGACTTTTTCAGGATCTTGAAGCCCCGGGATTTCAATCGAAATTCGGTCTTTGCCCTGTTGCTGAATCACCGGCTCAGTCGTGCCGGTACCGTTAATGCGGCTTTCAACAATTTTCAACGACTGGCTAATTGCCGTACCAATCTTGGTATCAAGCCCGGTGGGACTAACAGCAAATGTAAATTGCTGGTCAGACTGAACTAAACTATAGAGATTTACCGCAGTGCCCGAACCGAACAATCCGCCATTCAAAGGTTGAACCAATTTGTTGAGTTCGGTCTTGGCCTTGTCCAGATCCTCGGGCTTGGTAATGCGAACAGTCACACCATTATCGGTTTTGGAAATCCCATTATAGCCAATCTTGGCTTCGCGCAGCCCAGCACGAATATCACCCGTCAACTGCTGTTGCAGCTTGTCGATCATATCCTTGTGGTCAACTTCCATCAGAATGTTGGAACCACCTTGCAAGTCCAAGCCCAGCGTTAAAGGCCTAAGGCCCATCTTGTCAGCCATATAGGTCTGCGCGGCTTGCGGCAGCACATTCGGCAAAGCCACCACCAGGGCAAGCAACACAGAACCTATGATCGCCAGAATTTTCCAGCGTGGATAATGAAACATCGATTGGCCGCCTTATTTCTTCTTTTTGACTGGGGCCGGAGCCGCAACTGGTTCGGGCTTCATCGGATCACCCTTGGCACGCAGGTCGGCAATGCCTTGGCGGAGCACGCGCACTTTAACATTTTCGCCCACTTCCACCAGAAGCTCATTGTCATCGACAACACGCACCACTTTGCCGATCAGGCCACCATTGGTCACGATCGTATCGCCACGCGTCACCTTGCCCAACAATTCTTGATGGGCCTTCAGCTTTTGTTGCTGCGGGCGGATCATGAAGAAATAGAACACAGCTGCAATGGCAATCATCGGCACCACAAACCCGATCATATCACCAGCGCCGGGGGTTGCACCGGCAGTTTGGGCAAAGGCCTCAGTCACAAACATTTAAATCTCCTGCATCAGCCAAGCTGATAAATGGGGCGAAACAAAACTTGCGCGGAATATAGCGATGGATTAGGCCATTGCAACCTCGAACCACACACAATTTGACGGTTTTATCACGGCATCAAAAAATGGCAAAAACCACCGAAATCGCCACCTTAACCCGCATTGCTGAAGCATTGGAGCGCATTTCCCCGCCGCCCCCAGCCGTCCCTGACTTCAAAAATCAGGATGCTTTCATGTGGAATGCCACTCCGCCAAGCCTTGTTCCGGTGCTGAAAGTGAACCGGGTGGATTTGTCTTTGCTACAGGGCGTGGACAGTTCGCGCGACACTTTGCTGGAAAATACCCGCCGTTTTGCCAAAGGTCTGCCCGCCAACAATGCCCTGCTCTGGGGCGCGCGCGGCATGGGCAAATCATCCTTGGTCAAGGCCGCGCATCGCAGTGTTGCCGCTGAAACCAAAGCCATTTTAAAAATCGTGGAAATTCACCGCGAAGATATTGAAAGCCTTCCCGCTTTAATGGCTCTCGTGCGCAAAAATGAAAAATACAAATTCATCATCTTCTGTGATGATCTGTCTTTCGATGCTGATGACACGTCTTATAAATCCCTAAAGGCTGCTCTCGATGGTGGCCTTGAAGGCAGGCCTAACAACGCCATTTTCTACGCCACCAGCAACAGGCGTCATCTGTTGCCGCGCGACATGATCGAGAATGAACGCTCCACCGCCATCAACCCATCCGAAGCCGTGCAGGAAAAAGTGTCGCTGTCGGATCGCTTCGGCCTGTGGCTCGGCTTTCATCATTGCAGCCAAGACGAATTCTTCGCTATGGTCGATGGCTATGCCAAACACCACAAACTGAAAATCGAAACCCAAGCCCTGCATGCCGCCGCCATCGAATGGTCTGTCACCAGAGGTGCAAGATCAGGCCGCGTGGCGTGGCAGTTCATTCAAGATTTGGCCGGGCGGCTGGGGCAGAAGCTGTCCGAAAACTAACTTTGTGCCGTCATGTCAGCGAAGGCCAGCACCCCACATTTTTCTTTGACCACACCCCTTCAATGACCTTTAATCCCTGCCAGTTAAATACCAAGGAATAATCACATGAAACTCTATGGCGTTCTCAATTCTCCCTTTGTGCGTATGTCGATGGTGACGGCATTGGAGGCAGGCCTTGGCAGCCGCGTGCAGCTCTTAAGCGCCGGCGTAAAACCGCATGAAGTGAATGCCAATCTCGAAAAACTTTCACCCATCGGCAAAATCCCGATCCTCGAAACCGATCACGGCCACAACCTTTATGACAGCCGCGTGATCATGGAATATTTCACCCATGTGGGTGGCAACTCAACCTTGCTACCACATGAGGGAGTCAAACGCTTCCGCATCCTTACTTTGCTGGCCCTGGCGCAAGGCTTGGCCGAAGCTTCCGTATCCCTGCGTTACGAACAAGCCGCCCGCCCCGAAAATGCCCGCTGGCCCGAATATGCCGAGCGCGCCAAAGCCCGCATCAACGCTTGCCTTGATGAGCTTGAAAATAATTGGCGTGACGATCTGCAACAGATAACATTAGGCGCAATCGCAGTCGCCGTGGCGCTGGGTTATTTGGATTTCCGCCATGATACGCTGGGCTGGCGCAAATCCCGCAACAACCTTAACCTTTTCAACGAAGGCTTCACCAAGCGCGACAGCATGATCAATACGGCCCTAAAGGTTTAGTGCTATAAAGCGGCATGACTGATTTTACTGCAATCATTTCTGGCGCTGGCCCGGCTGGCCTGGCCGCAGCAATCCTGCTGGCCATGGAAGGTGTCAAAACTGCTGTCATTGCGCCTGCTCCACAATCTGATCCGCGCACCGTGGCGCTGATGCAACCCTCGATCAAGTTCCTGAAATTTGCAGGCCTTTGGTCGCCTGAACTCGAAGCCGTTTGCGCCCCACTAAAACATCTGCAAATCGTTGATGACACCGGCCACTATGTCACCGCGCCAACGCTGACATTCAACGCAACCGAGATCAAGCTCGATGCCTTTGGCTGGAATGTGCCACTCAGCGCCTTGACCCCAGCAATGCACAAGCGGGCCTTGGAACTCGGCGTTGTAATGATTGATGGCAAAACCGAAACCTCCGCGTTGCGCGATGATTCAATTCTGCTCAAAACTTCCGATGGGCAGCACTTCAGCGCCAAAATCGCCATCGCCGCCGATGGTTCACATTCGCCTTTGCGCAAATCACGCGGCATTTCCACAGAAAGTTGGAGCTTTGACCAATCAGCCTTGATCACCAGTTTTTCCCACACCGGCCCGCACAATTTCATGTCCACCGAATACCACAAGTCAGCAGGCGCATTCACCACAGTGCCCTTGCCCGGCCATTGTTCCAGCCTTGTCTGGATGGATCGCCCTGAAAAAGCCCAGGCACTTTTCGCCCTCAGTGATCATGATCTGGCCGTCGAAATTCAACTTGAAACCAAAGGCAATCTCGGCCGCATATCAGATTTGGGCCCGCGCAAACTCTTCCCCATGAAAGGCGAGCGCGCCACCAGCTTTGCCAAGGACCGCACGCTGCTCATTGGTGAAGCGGCCCACATGCAACCACCACTGGGTGCGCAAGGCCTCAACATGTCATTTCGTGATGCCGCTCAAGCCGCTGATCTCATTATTGGGGCGGCCGATCCCGGTGCCGATTCAGTGCTGAAAGAATATGAAAAACTGCGCCGCGTTGATGTGGTGCCGCGCCAACACATGATCAGCTTGGTGAACATGTCGCTGCTGTCAGGTTTTGCCGGCCTCTCCCTGCTCCGTGCCGCTGGCCTTGCCGCCGTGGCCAATGTCCCGCCCTTGCGCCAACTCGCCATGAACCAGGGCCTTGCGCCAACCAGCAATTTGCCATTTGCGATGCGTTAATCATTATCCCTCACCCACATCACACGAAAGCGTGACGGGTGGGGTAAGTTCGCTTCATCCCTTGCAAATCCTCGCTATTCTTGGCATTCAGAGGTCATGCCGACGTTCAACGAAGCCAAATTCCAGATCGGACAAATCGTCCGCCACCGCCTGTTTTCATTTCGCGGCGTGATTTTCGATGTTGATCCCGAATTCAACAACACTGAAGAATGGTGGAACTCCATTCCCGCCGAAGCCCGCCCGCGCAAGGATCAGCCCTTCTATCACCTGCTGGCTGAAAACGAAGACACCGAATATGTGGCCTATGTCTCCGAGCAAAATCTGCTGAACGACGAATCCGCCGAACCGGTAAGGCACCCACAAGTGCGCGATTATTTCGCTGGGTTTGATTCAAAGAAGAAGAAATATAAACTGCGCGAACACCGGGCGCATTAATTTGGGTCAAGACGTCGAATTAGAATCGAGATCGAAACCACAGCGGCGGCCATTCCAAAGATAAATGGGTTTCTCGTCCTTAATTCCCCAAAGCCCGCTAAAAGCGTTTCCTTTGTCCAAAAAGGTAAGCGCAAGTCGACCAACGCCAAATCGATCAGCCCAAGATAAAAGCATGGTATCTCCGTCTAGAAGGCGACCATGGGATAAAGTGCCGTGAACAATTTTATTGAATTCGATAAACTCATAGTCTCCAACCCACTCTCCGTTCGAAGTCTGATTTATATTCGTTGAGACCGAGACAAGTCTTCCGCTACTGGCCAAGGGGCCACAAAATCGACCTTCGAATAGGCTATCCGCGAACAATGATACAGGCCAAGACAGCACAAGAAGCGCCATCAAGAATATCCAACGCGTGAGAACTCGCGTATTTAAATCGACAAGCCGACTGGCTGGGCTCAAGTAATCACTCCACCGTCACACTCTTCGCCAAATTCCTTGGCTGATCCACATCCGTGCCGATAAAAACGGCGGCATGGTAAGCCAGCAATTGCACTGGAATGGCATAAATCAGCGGGCTGATAAACGCATGCGCATGGGGAACACGGATATGCCTGAAGGTTTTATGCGCATTGTCTTTGTGGGAATGATCGTCAGTGATCAAAACAATCTTGCCGCCGCGTGCCGCCACTTCTTCCATGTTGGAAATGGTCTTTTCATAAAGCTCATCGCGCGGCGCAATCACAATCACCGGCACATGCTCATCCACCAGCGCAATCGGCCCATGCTTCAACTCGCCTGCCGCATAGCCTTCGGCGTGAATGTAGGAAATTTCTTTGAGCTTCAATGCGCCTTCCAGTGCCAGCGGATAATTAATGCCGCGCCCTAAGAACAACACATCTCGCGCCTTGGAAATTTCGAGTGCAACAGCTTTAATGTTCTTCTCTTCTTTGAGAATCTCGGCCATGTGGCGCGGCGCTTCAATCAGTGCTCCCACATATTCCTGTTCTTGTGCTGGCGTCATCGTGCCGCGCAACTTGCCCGCCAACAAAGCCAAACATGCCAGCGCCGCCAATTGGCAAGTAAACGCCTTGGTCGAGGCTACACCAATTTCAGGGCCCGCATAAGTGCGCAGCACCAATTCAGACTCGCGCGCAATGGTGGACTCAGGCACATTCACAATCGCGATTGTATGTTGCGCTTGTGATTTTGAATAACGCAGCGATGCCAGCGTATCGGCCGTTTCGCCTGATTGTGATATCACAATGGCCAAACCATTCTTGCTCAAAGGCGCTTCACGATATCGAAACTCCGAAGCCACATCCACTTCAACCGGCAAACGCGCCACTTTTTCAAACCAATATTTGGCGGCAAGCCCAGCATAATAAGCTGTGCCGCAAGCCGTGATTGTGATCCGGTCAAGCGATTTAAAATCAAATGGCAACTTCTCAGGCACGCGAATGGTGCGCGTGGCAAAATCAATATATTCCGCCAACGTGTGGCCTACCACTTCGGGCTGCTCTTCAATTTCCTTGGCCATAAAGTGGCGGTGGTTGCCCTTATCCACCATCATTGATGAAGCCTGGCTAAAACTCATCGGCCGTTTTACGGGGTTGTTGTTAGCATCAAAAATTTCATAGGAATTGCGCGTCAGCACCACCCAATCGCCATCTTCAATATAGGTGATGCGATTGGTGAACGGCGAAAGCGCTATGGCATCTGATCCCAGATACATCTGGCCATCTCCATGACCGATGGCCAACGGCGGGCCATTGCGCGCACCGATCATCAAATCATTTTCGGATTTAAACATGATGGCCAAAGCAAACGCCCCGCGCAACCGCCCCAGAACCAGCTTCACGGCTTCAACCGGCTTCAAGCCCTTGGCGCGCTGTTCAGCCAAAAGATGCGCCACCACTTCGGTATCAGTCTGCGTGGAAAACTTAACACCCTTGGCTTCAAGCTCAATTTTCAACTCATGAAAATTCTCGATAATGCCGTTGTGAACAATCACCACATCGCCCGAAATATGCGGGTGGGCATTGGTTTCATTGGGCACACCATGGGTGGCCCAGCGTGTGTGGCCGATGCCACTATTGCCGCCGAGCGGGGCTTCACGAAGGCGGTCCTCCAGATTGCGCAACTTGCCCGGCGCCCGGCGGCGCTCAATTTTTCCATCCTCAATCGTGGCCACACCAGCTGAATCATAGCCGCGATATTCCAAGCGGCGCAGCGCTTCTACAATATCAAGCGCCACAGGCTTGGTGCCCAAAATGCCAACAATGCCACACATGGATTATGCTCCCTTGGATTTCGCTTTATCAGCTTTGCGTTGCAGCTTCAGGGTGCGGTACCGCTTGGCCCAGCCTTGCCTAATTTCTTGTGGGCTGCGTGACATGGCCAGTGCATCCTCCGGCACATCGGCAGTGATCACACTGCCCGCACCGATGTTCACACCAGCACCAATTTTCACCGGCGCCACCAATGCAGTGTTAGAACCCACAAACACATTCTCGCCAATTTCAGTAAAATGCTTTTCATAGCCATCATAATTACAGGTGATGGTGCCAGCGCCAATATTGCTGCCCGCCCCCACAACAGCATCGCCGATATAGGCGAGATGATTGGCCTTGGCACCCTTGCCGATTTTAGCTTTTTTGATTTCAACAAAATTGCCGATATGGGCTGATACGCCAATTTCAGCGCCGGGCCGCAACCGCGCAAACGGCCCTATGCGCGCACCATCATGAACCAAAGCGCCCTCAATATGCGAGAACGCCAAAATCTCAACACCATCGCCAATCGTAACACCCGGCCCAAACACGACATTGGGTTCGATCACAACATCTTTGCCAAGCTTTGTGTCGGCTGAAAAATAAACTGTATCGGGGTCGATCAATGTCGCCCCGCCCAACATCGCGGCCCTGCGCGACTCGCGTTGAAATGCGCGCTCCAAAACCGAAAGCTGCGAACGATCATTGACACCGGCAACTTCCACTTCATCACACAACGCCAGTGCCACATTGGTTTTGGCTTTGCTGGCCAGCTTCACCAAGTCAGTAAGATAATATTCGCCCTTGGCATTTCTGTTCGAAAGCTTCGGTATAATTTTCCACAACAAGGCATTATCAATCGCAATGATGCCGGAATTGCACAGCTTGATTTTTCGCTCTTTGGGCGAAGCATCAAGCTCTTCACGAATATCAGTGATGGATTTGGAATTGCCTATCAGCCGCCCATAGCCGCGCGGATTTCCAGCCTCAAACCCCAACACAGCCATTTTGGTCTTAGCATTCAGTTTGCCGAGCAAGCTTTTCAAAGTCTCGGGCTGAATCAAAGGCACGTCACCATAAAGCACCAGCACAGTGCCGGAAAAACCAACCAGTGCCTCACCAGCCATCGAAACCGCATGGCCCGTGCCCAGTCTTTCTTTCTGTTCGGCAAAGGAGCAAGTCTTGATAATGGCGCTGGCTTCCTTTTGCACGGCCATCATATCAGGCCCGTGAATCACCACGGCTTTGCTGGCACCAAGCGAGCGGCCCGCATGAAGAACATGCGCCAGCATCGAGCGGCCGGCAATTTTATGCAGCACTTTCGGCAGGCTTGATTTCATGCGCGTGCCCATGCCCGCTGCCAAAACCACCAAAGCTAAATCAGCCATCGCAACCCCAAACTTCAAAAACCCATTTGAATCACTAACAGATACAGATGATTAGCCCGTTAATTGTGTCGTTTTTTGTGGCTTAGTTAATCGCTTATGAATAGCGCAAACAAAGCGCAGTCAGGCCTTGACCATGAAGCCCCCCGCAACTATGTTCCGCCCGCTTTCACGGACTCAAATAAAGTTCGATGACGTGTGGGCCCATAGCTCAGCGGTAGAGCATCTGACTTTTAATCAGAGGGTCGTGGGTTCGAATCCCGCTGGGCTCACCA
>JAYVXY010000147.1:0-5413 GCA_043784785.1 Aestuariivirga sp.
GGCGAGATGCTTTCGGTGATGGGCGAAATGGGTCTTTCCGTTGAAAAGCACCACCATGAAGTGGCCTCTTCGCAGCATGAGCTTGGTACCAAATTCCAGCCACTCACCATGGCTGCCGATCATATGCAGATTTACAAGTATGTGATCCACAACGTAGCCCATGCTTATGGCAAAACCGCAACCTTCATGCCAAAGCCCGTGTTTGGCGATAATGGCTCGGGCATGCACTGCCACTTCTCGATCTGGAAAGAAGGCAAGCCGCAAATGGCTGGCAATCAATATGCTGATTTGTCGGAACTCTGCCTCTATTTCATCGGCGGCGTGATCAAGCATGCCAAGGCTTTGAATGCCTTCACCAACCCATCGACCAACTCCTACAAGCGTTTGGTTCCTGGTTATGAAGCGCCGGTGTTATTGGCTTATTCCTCGCGCAACCGCTCGGCTTCATGCCGCATTCCGTTCACATCAAATCCCAAAGCCAAGCGCGTTGAAGTGCGCTTCCCTGATCCAACAGCAAATCCATATCTGTGCTTTGCTTCGGTGGTGATGGCTGGTTTGGATGGCATTCTGAACAAGATCCACCCCGGCCCTGCCATGGATAAGAACCTCTATGATCTGCCACCGGCAGAACTGGCCAAGGTTCCAACCGTGTGCGGCAGCTTGCAAGAAGCCATTGACTCACTCAAGGCTGACCATGAATTCCTCACCAAGGGCGGCGTGTTCACCAAGGATCAAATCGAAAGCTATCTCGATCTGAAGCAGGAAGAACAAGACCGCTACCGCATGACCCCTCACCCAGTTGAGTATGATATGTATTACAGCTGCTAAGTTTGGCGTTGTGATTTGAAATGAAGAACCCCGGTGGAAACGCCGGGTTTTTTTGTTGGTCGTAAATCTGAATGAGCCGCTACGATATTGCACTTGAACGCACCTGTTCGAAGCGCTTAGACAGATATGATGTCGATTTACAAAGTTTTCGCACAAAATTTGCGTGCCGAGTGCAAGCATTATTCCTCGATCGCTGAGGTTTGCCGAAAGTCGGGTATTAATCGACAGCAGTTCAACAAATATCTTGCCGGACAAGCACTCCCAAATGCCAATACGCTGCATAAATTGTGCATGTTCTTGAAAATTGAAGATATACAATTGTTTGAAGATCGATCGGCAACGGGCCTAAATTCAAAGAATCGCAGATTGGCATTACCGTCCGCCACAGGAGCGGCGCAAGCAAGCTTCGGCCTCTTTGAATATCTTGCGAACAACTTTGATTTGTCGATGGGAACGAGCGAGCTGATTAAGGATTCAAGCCAGTTAGATGGATATTATTGCATCTATTTCCCCCTCATGGAGTCAAAAAATCACCTCGTGAATTCGCTTCTGAGGATCAAGACGCGAGATGGAATTACTTACTTTACACGCCACACCTTGTTGAGATCAGTGGACAATCCCAAACGCTTGATTGCAGCTGGAAAGCACTCCGGCGTGGTAATGACCAACCAGAAAGAATATTATCTGTTAGGCCTTGATAGAACTGAAACGAACCAACTCAGTTTTCTGGTGTTTGGCCGTTCGGCGATCGCAGGAAGCCGCATACATCTGGGACTGGGGATGATTTATGGCTTCGTCACCCCCGTTGCTTGTCGTGTCTGCATTGAACCAATCGGCTTATCAATTGGACAGGCAAAACGCCACATTTCGCGACTGGGCATTTTGCCAATAACCGACAAGGCCATTCACCCGATTGTCGTATCGACGATCAATAGACCCGGCGAAAGCTTTGGCCTTCTCCTCAACAACATTGTTGTCGATAATTTACTTCACTTGGGTTTAAAACTGGCGGAATGACCCCAAACGGCAAATTTCTGCACTCCAGAAATTGCTCTAGTGGGGCAGGCCTCGGGCTCTGACGGCGGCACTCTTGATTTCATCGAAAATGCCGTCATTCACTTTGCCGCCCGCCGCGACGTAGGCGTCATAGAATACCAGTTCAAGCTTATTCGAAAGGCTCTCGAGTTTGGCAGAAGTCGTCGCCATCCAGAGTGATTGGGCTATGGTTACGACAAAACTTGCGACTTCATGGCTGTCCAAATCAACATTTTCAAGTTGATCGGCAAAGGACGGCGAATCCATAAGTTGTTCCAACAAAAGCCGCGTTCGGGCGCGTTTTTCACTTCTCGTATAATTCATGATTATCCGTCTGGGTTTGTAAAAATCGTTATTTTCTGCATAGCGATTGGCGCAATGTTTCAGGGTTTTGGGGAATGCTGTAAATTGTCGGATTACGCGAATGCTTCGCTAATATAGCGAAGTCACCAGATTGGGATAGCGGTCATTGAGGCGCTATTAGCGGCTCGAACCGGAACAAGCCTGTTTGGCTAAGTTGACTTCGCCTTTATAAACAATAGCTTGTGCCAGATCATCGGCGCTGCCCGCGCAAAAGGCACCAAGATGCTGCCGAGTGCGGTTTCAAGGGCTGTGTCTTTGTGACCCAAACCATATGAGAACTTTTCTCCCTTATTTGGCACATAGAGCGTTCCAAAAGCCCAATCCCATATCGAAAGGCAATAGCCCAAGTTTTTGTCAAAGTGCTTGGGATTGGTGGAATGGTGGACTTGATGATGTGCCGGAGCCTGAATGATCCGCCCCAAAAGGCCGGTGGCATAAAATGGAAGTTCGGAGTGGCGAAGATGCAGGATGGTGTACCAGAACACCATCGATATGAGGTTGGCTGACACAGGATTAATGACTTGGCTTGGCGCACCAAAATACCAAACGATAGGCCCCTGCACGAAAACTACGGCCAGCCCCACAAGTGCTGGAAAAAGCGCAAGTTCGAGTGGATGCTGCCGCCATTCGGTGAGCGGTGTTAAAACCTCAGCAGAATGATGCACTTTATGGAACTCCCACAAGGCCGGAATTTTATGCATCAACAAATGTGAAAACCAGTAGCCAAACTCGACAGCCAGAAACACCAGCAACATGCTGAGCCCCGTCAACAAATAGCTTGGGGCAATAGGAGGCGGAGCTTTGCCAAACACAGATGTGAGCACTTGGCCAACGGTTTCGACACTGATCCAGGTTAGCCCGCTGACCACTAAGCCTTGGAGTAGCAAATAATAGATTCCTAAAATCATCAGCTTGATATCAAGCTTACTCGATTGATGAGACAGCAGTTTTACTGGTAAAACCAAGCTCAGGGCTTGTGAAAGGCTAAGTTTGCGGCGCCTGAGAACGACATAAATAAGGATGGCGCAGCCCGCTGCAGCAAAATAGGTCGGCCAAAAATATTGAGAGTTTGGGCGACTGATAAAAAACAGCGGATATAACAGATAGCTCAAACTATCGATCAGGAAATTCATCAGCAGCCCCAATGCAGCACAAACTCTGCCGCCAGAATGACATTAAAGTCGGGGTCTGCTTAAGGAGCGGTTAAACACCGCCGAACCTTCAGTTTGTAAAGCCAAGCCAGAACAATTTAGCTCTGGCTTGGCTGAATTCAATTTTAGTAATTGTTCATGCAATCTTCGTAGGCCATGCGGTAAACGCGAGTGCGCTTGCTGTTGCCAGAAATGCCACCAACTACTGCGCCACCAAGGCCGCCGGCGATCACACCTGTTATGATATTGCTGCCAGCACCATTGCCAGTCACACCACCATAAAGGCCACCAAGACCAGCGCCAACCAAAGCACCTGAGCCAACGCTGCTATCAGCAGCATGAGAGGCTTCACGACGAGCATAAGCGCGGCATTGCGAAGCGCGGCTGCGAGCAAAGCTTTCATCAGCGGTTACGGCCAAAACCGAGGCTGCAAGGCCAAGGCTCATCAAAACTGAAACTGTACGGTTCATAGTATATTCCTTTCTAGTACCATTTGTTGCTCGTTATTGAGGCGTTTATAAGACACCGAATCTGAACGCAGGATGAACTACTCCAACCTACTCGGAAAACCTTGCGCCCGAAGGTCGGTGCCCAACACATCTTCCAGCAGCTTTGCGATCTGGGTAGATTGCGCAGCCCCGCCATAAGCAGCTTTGCCTTTGATAAATGTCTGATTGGTTAAACTTGCAAGGTCGAGTGGCACGCCAAATTCCTTACCGAAATTCATGGCAAAACCCAAATCCTTCAAGGCCAAATCCATCGTAAAGGCGATGTCATAGCTGCCGTTGAGAATCAGCTGACCCTCAGTTTCGTGAACAAAACTGGTGCCAGAGCTGGCGCTTATGGCCTGCCAGGCTTGCGCTAAATCAAGCCCGCCGCGCTTGGCGAGCATCAAAGCTTCTGCATCGGCCACCAAATGGATAAAGGCCAACATATTGGTTATAACTTTGATGACAGCAGCAGATCCGATAGGCCCCATATGGAAGATTCGGTTACCAATGGCCTCAAGTGCTTGGTGATGAAGTTCAAATAAGTCTTTGTCTCCGGCTGCTAAAACGGTGATTTCGCCGCGCGCAGCCAGATGCACGCCACCGGTGACAGGGGCTTCAAGTGTGCGGATATTCTTCGCTTTGGCCATTTCCGATAACCGCATGATTTCATCGCGGCCATTGGTAGAGTTTTCGATCCAAGTAGCACCGGGCTTTAAGCCTTCAAGAAGTTGGAGCAAAACTTTTTCGGAAACCACTGGCGATGGTAGGCAGGTAAATACATGATCAACTTGGGCCGCCAATTCCTTTGGTGTTGCCGCCCATTTCGCTCCAGCTTTGATGTGGCGATCAGCTAACGACCGGTCCAAATCGTAAACTGTTATATCAAAGCCTTTCCGGATCAGGCTGGCCGCAAGATGCCCGCCGAGATTACCCAATCCCACATAACCATATTTCATCAGCGCACCACCGTGTTGGTCATTTCAAGATGAAGTTTGTCACCCGTATAGGGATGCGCCAGCGCCACTTCTTCATTCAATTCAACACCAAGGCCGGGTTCTGCAGATGGGATTACGTAGCCCTGCTCCCAATGAATTGGTTTCTTCAAAAGCTTCGCATGAAAACCACCAAATTGTTCGATGCTTTCAAGAATCAAGAAATTAGGGAGCGACGCGCCATATTGAATGTTGGCTGCTGCTTCGATGGGGCCGGCATAAAGATGAGGGGCGATTTGCGCGTAGTTCACTTCGGCCATGGCCGCAATTTTCTTGGCCTCCCAAATGCCACCCACCCGGCCTAGCGCCATTTGCAAGATCGACGCTGCTCGATTTTCAAGAACGCGACCAAATTCATATTTGGTGGTGAGACGTTCACCCGTGGCGATGGGAATTGATGTGCCGCGCGCCACCAATGCCATTTCCTCTGGCCGATCTGGCGGCGTGGGCTCTTCAAACCAGAGTGGATCATATTGTTCGATCTTCTTGGCAAATCGAATGGCACCTGAAGCGGTGAACTGACCATGTGTGCCGAACAACAAATCGGCCTTGG
>JAYVXY010000148.1:0-16425 GCA_043784785.1 Aestuariivirga sp.
TGGCAGCCCTTGCTGCAATCATGTTTGTCTATTCATGGAACCAATATTTATGGCCCTTGCTCGTCGTCACTGATCAACTGAATTACGCAACGGCCACCATGCAGTTACAAAAACTGGTGCCCAGTGGCTTGGCTGAACCCCCGGTCTGGAACACGGCCATGGCCGCCAACCTGATCGTTATGACGCCACCTGCAATCGTCTCGATTCTGCTGCAACGGTTTATCGTACGCGGCCTCATCACAACCGAAAAGTGAGTTCACTCATGTCCAACATCAGCATTCGCAAGGTCCGCAAATCCTATGCCAAGAATGAAGTGGTTCATGGCGTCGATCTTGAAATTGGTGCAGGCGAATTTGTGGTGATCTTAGGACCATCAGGTTGTGGAAAATCAACGCTGATGCGCATGGTCGCAGGCCTTGAAACCATCACATCGGGCGAAATTGCCATTGGTGGAACGATTGTGAATAAGCTTGAGCCGCGCGAACGTGGCTGCGCCATGGTGTTTCAGAACTATGCACTTTATCCGCATATGACGGTGGCAGATAACATTGGCTATGCCCTTAAGATCTCCGGCATACCAAAGCTCGAACGGATGGCAAAAGTCAAAGCTGTTGCCGAGACGTTGAGCATTGCCGATTTTTTGAGTCGCAAACCTGGCCAGCTTTCAGGCGGCCAGCGCCAACGTGTGGCCATGGGCCGCGCCATGATCCGCGAGCCTAAGATTTTCCTTTATGATGAGCCGCTTTCCAATCTTGATGCCAAATTGCGCGTGGCGATGCGTGTCGAAATTCGCAGACTGCAGCAACGCCTCGGCACCACGACGCTTTTTGTGACCCATGACCAAGTGGAAGCCATGACCTTGGCTGACCGGATTGTTGTGATGAACAAAGGCACCATTGAGCAGGTTGGAACCCCGTGGGAAATCTATGCTCAGCCAGCCTCAACCTATGTTGCAGGCTTCATCGGCGCACCGGGCCTTAATATGGTCAAGGCCTTCGCCGATCCGGCAAAAGGAACTATTCAACTGAGTGACAGGCAGAGTTTGAGTTATGATCGTAACCGCTGGCCAGACGTGCCTTTGGGCGAGATCGTGTTGGGCTTCCGTGCTGAAACGGTGATATTGCAGCCAGCCTCGCGTGGTTTGAACGCCGAGATTATATTTGCAGAAGAATTGGGAGCAACGCGGTTGCTCCATGCCACATTGGCAGGGCAATTCATTGTCGTCGCCTGTGCCGATGATCGGAACATCACCAATGGTCAAAATACCCAGATTTTTATTGAACCTTACGATGTTCAGCTATTTGATGCTGCCAACAGGCCGCAGACTGTTATCCGAGAACTATGTCGCAACGCGGTCGCAAAGCCCTAATATCACCGCAAAAGCCAGCTGAGTCGAAATTTTGCGGGAAAATCAATGCCAAAACTCACGCACGAACCTTTTTTGCACGCCAATGTGTAATTGAACGAGGCCAAGCTTGGCCACTATATCGAGCTCGGTGAAGGGACGCGTATCACTGAATCCACGCTGGGCGATTATAGCTATACGGATCGCTTTGCTGATATTGCCTACTCAACGCTTGGCAAATTCGTAAATGTCGCAGCCTTCTCTCGTATCAACCCGAGTGAGCATCCTTATCACCGTGCCTCACTGCATCATTTTATGTATCGTTCCGGCTATTATTGGCCAGATGAACAGGATGAAGACGCGATCTTCGATTGGCGCAGGTCTCGCCCGGTGAAAGTGGGTCATGATACCTGGATTGGCCATGGAGCGGTAATTTTAAAAGGTGTGACAATCGGTGACGGCGCTATTGTTGGTGCCAAATCGGTGGTCACAAAAGATGTGCCAGCCTATGCCATTGTCGGCGGGAACCCGGCGCAATTGATCAAATGGCGTCATCCGCAATCAGTAATTGACCGCCTGCAAAATCTGGCGTGGTGGGACTGGACTCACAGACAAATTCATCTGGCCCTGCCAGATTTTAGGGCTTTAAGTGCCGAAGCTTTTCTGGAAAAATATAAGTAGCAAGGCATTCAACACCTTGTCATGAAATCGTAACATTGTATTGGTTTTAGATAAATAATGTCTCTCCCACTCACCTCCGCCCGCCAAGACTGGATGCGCACACTTGCACTTACGCAATGGGCAGAACTGAAATCTGCAGCAGCACATTTAGCCGATGTGGCCCATGATTTCATGCGGCCTCCAGAAACCGGATTGGTGATGTTGCGCGGACGCATGGGTGGGTCAGGCGCAGCTTTCAATGTCGGAGAGGCCACCGTCACACGCTGCAGCGTACGTCTGCCGGGTGATGTCGAAGGCCATGCTTACGTGATGGGCCGCAACCCCGAGCACGCTCGCCTAGCCGCAATCTGCGATGCGTTGTTGCAGCAAACTGATCATCACGAATCTGTCATGAATCAAATTGTGCGGCCCCTTGCCGAAATACAAAAAATCGAACGCCTTCATGCCGCACAAAAGACGGCAGCAACCAAAGTTGATTTTTTTACACTGGTGCGTGGCGATGTCTAATCAAGCTCTGTTTTCACCCTCACATGAATCTGCAGAAAATTTCCGCGTCATTCTCGATGCCATGGCAAAACCCGGCCAGCCATTTGCTTTAACGCCGAATGCTTCTGCCCCTTCACCGATGTCTGCCATTATGGCCACGATTGCCAATACGCTTTGTGACTTCCAATCTCCGCTGTGGCTGACACCGGCTTTGAATACTGAAGCCGTGACCAAGCATTTGAAATTTCATACGGGTGCGCCACTGGTCAAAGAGCCTGCTGCCGCCAGTTTCGCCTTTATGAACGCCATTGATGGGCTTTTGCCCCTTACGGCCTTTGCCCAAGGGACGCATGAATATCCCGATCGCTCGGCCACACTGGTCATTCAGGTTGAAGGTTTTGGGCACGGTGATGTTGAATTATCGGGCCCCGGCTTGAAGGCTCCCATTCAGTTTAGCGTTAAGCCGTTGCCGCGTAGTTTCTGGATTGAGATGATTGGCAATCACAGTCAATATCCTTTGGGCGTAGATATAATCTTTGTTGGCCCCCATGAAATCGCCTGTTGTCCGCGTTCAACGCGCATCATGTTAAAGGAACATGCCTGATGTATGTGGCCGTCAAAGGGGGAGAAAAAGCAATTGATGCCGCGCATCGTCTCTTGGGAGAGCAGAGGCGCGGAGATCCGGAAATTCCTGCAATTACGCTTGATCAAATCACCGAGCAGCTGACGCTCGGCATCGACCGGATCATGAATGAAGGTTCGCTCTATGATCGTGAGCTCGCGGCTTTGGCACTGAAACAGGCGCGTGGCGACATGATTGAAGCCATATTTCTGGTTCGAGCAGCGCGCACCACTTTGGCCCGCTTTGGTTATTGCGAGCCACTGCAAAGCCAAACCATGCAAGTAGCAAGGCGCATTTCGGCGGCTTTCAAAGATATTCCCGGTGGACAAATTCTGGGGCCAACTTTTGACTATACGCACAGGATTCTTGATCCTGAATTGGCCAGTGATGGACCTGTGGAACCAGCCAGCAAAGCCCCCATTGCCGCAGCCGCAGCAATGCCGCGCGTTTTGGAAATGCTGGGCGATGAAGGCTTGATTGAGCCGGCTTCTTCTGCGGCAACGGAAATCGGCGACCTCACCCAAGACCCACTCGATTTTCCCGCAGGCCGTGATCTGCGCTTGCAAAATCTGGCACGGGGTGATGAAGGCTTTTTGCTGGCCATGGCCTATTCAACCCAGCGTGGGTTTGGCCGCAACCATCCCTTCGCGGGCGAAATCAGGTTAGGTTCAGTTGAAATTTCCTTCATGCCAGAAGAGCTGGGCTTTCCCATTGTGATTGGTGAGATCACCTTGACTGAATGCGAAATGATCAACCAGTTCACGGGCTCTGCCGAAGTGCCGCCACAATTTACGCGGGGCTATGGTTTGGTGTTCGGCCATTCCGAACGCAAGGCCATGTCGATGGCGCTTGTGGACCGTGCCTTGCGTGCTGGTGAATTGGGTGAAGAACGCACAGCCCCGGCACAAGATGAAGAGTTTGTGCTGTCTCATTCCGACAATGTGCAGGCCACCGGCTTTGTTGAACATCTCAAGCTGCCGCATTATGTGGATTTCCAGTCTGAACTGATTTTGATCCGTCAGTTGCGCGAAGAAGCCCAGGCTTTTCAGAAAAAGGCTGCCGAATGACAGCGCCTCTTTACAACTTCGCTTACCTCAATGAACAAACCAAACGCATGATCCGCCGTGCACTTTTGAAAGCTGTGGCCGTGCCTGGTTATCAAGTGCCCTTTGCAAGCCGCGAAATGCCAATGCCCTATGGCTGGGGCACCGGCGGAGTGCAGATAACGGCTGCGATTTTGAAGGCCGATGACACGTTGAAAGTCATCGACCAAGGCTCAGATGACACCACCAATGCCGTGAGCATTCGCAAATTCTTTGTGAAAACGGCTGATATGAAAACCACAGAAAGAACGGAAGACGCAACCGTCATTCAAACCCGCCACCGCATTCCGGAAGCGGCTTTGCATGAGGGCCAGATTTTGGTGTTTCAGGTTCCGATCCCAGAACCTTTGCGCTTCCTCGAACCGCGTGAAACCGAGACCCGTAAAATGCATGCGCTGGAAGAATACGGCATCATGCATGTGAAACTTTATGAAGACATTTCTCGCTTCGGCCAGATTGCCACCACCTATGCCTATCCCGCTTTGGTGAATGAGCGCTATGTGTTTGACCCGACACCAATCCCTAAATTTGACAACCCAAAGCTCGATTATTCCGAAGCCTTGCAGCTGTTTGGGGCAGGCCGTGAAAAGCGCATCTATGCCATACCGCCCTATACGAAAGTCAAAAGCCTCGATTTTGACGATTATCCATTTGAGATTCAAAAATGGGACAAGCCTTGCGCCATTTGCGGTTCGACCGACAGCTTCCTTGATGAAATCGTGACTGACGACAAAGGCGGGCGCATGTTTGTGTGTTCAGATACAGACTATTGCAGCCGGAGGCCGCCGCTATGAAGCCGTTGCTTATCGCCCAGAACGTCACCAGGCTTTATGGGGCGCGTGTCGGCTGTATGGATGTTTCGTTTGATCTTCATGCTGGCGAAGTCCTCGCCATTGTGGGTGAATCAGGCTCAGGCAAGACCACATTGCTGCGCTGCATTTCAGGTTTGCTCGCAACCACATCAGGCCAAGTGTTTTATGAAATGCGCGACGGCCGTCATGCAGCCCTTGATGAATTGAGCGAGGCTGAGCGCCGTTTGCTGATGCGCACCGATTGGGGCTTTGTGCATCAGGATGCACGCGACGGCCTGCGCATGGGCGTTTCGGGTGGGGCCAATGTCGGCGAGCGCCTGATGTCAGTGGGTGAGCGCCATTACGGCCAAATCCGCAAGTCAGCAAAAGACTGGCTCACCGAAGTTGAAATTCCAATCGACCGCATTGATGATAGCCCTCACACCTATTCCGGCGGCATGCGCCAGCGCCTGCAAATTGCCCGCAATCTCGTCACTTCGCCGCGGCTTGTATTTATGGATGAGCCCACAGGCGGGCTTGACGTTTCAGTGCAGGCGCGGTTACTCGATCTCATTCGCGGGTTGGTGCGTAAACTCAACCTCGCCGCCATAGTCGTCACCCATGATCTTGCTGTGGCGCGACTTCTGTCTTCGCGCATGATGGTGATGCAGGGTGGTCGTGTCATTGAAACGGGCCTTACTGATCAGGTACTGGAAGACCCCCAAGCGCCTTACACACAACTTCTTGTATCCTCTGTGTTGCAGGTGTGACGACATGCAGCCCATTTTGAAAATCCAAAATCTCAAAAAGCAATTCATGCTGCACCAGCAAGGTGGCGTGCAAATTCCCGTTTTCGATGACCTTTCACTTACGGTAAACACCGGTGAAGCCGTCGCTCTCACGGGGCCATCGGGAAAAGGCAAAAGCTCATTACTTAAATTGATCTATGGTACCTACCGCGCCAACGCGGGCCAAGTGCTGGTTCATCATTTGGACCAATGGGCAGATGTGACGCAAGCTGCACCCCAGGAAATGCTGGATATCAGACGCAACACGATTGGCTATATTACCCAGTTTCTACGCGTCATCCCGCGTGTGCCCGCCGAAACCATTGTTGCTGAGCCTTTGATGGACCGTGGCGTTGATGCTGAAATAGCCATCAAACGCGCTCGACATCTGTTAGAACGTTTGAATATTCCACAGCGTCTATGGCACCTTTCCCCCATGACATTTTCAGGGGGGGAACAACAGCGTGTGAATATTGCGCGTGGTTTTGCAGCGCATTATCCAGTACTGCTAATTGACGAACCGACGGCCTCGCTAGATCTCGAGAATCGCAGCCGCGTCCTTGAGCTAATCGAGGAAACACGGCAGGCGGGCAGTGCTGTGGTGGGCGTGTTTCACGATGAAGATGAACGCAAACAGGCTTGCTCGCGCGAAATCCCCCTGCAATGACACGTCTGTGTAATATTTAGGGCCGAGAACCAACTGATGCGCTATGCAATTTACTATTCGCCTGCTGAAACCAGCCTGCTGCACCAGCTGGGTTCTGTTTGGCTGGGCTATAACGCTTTTACCGGTGAGAAGATCGCCCAACACGGCGATGGCCTTCTGAACGGCAAGACTGAGTTGGCAGCACGCTATGGTTTTCATGCTACATTGAAAGCGCCATTTTATCTAAAACCCGACATGAAGGCTTCTAACTTGATTACTGCAGTGGCAGAGCTTTCCACCAGCCTCGCGCCGGTGCGCATCGAAAAACTTGTCCTGCGCTTGATCGATGGTTTTCTCGCTCTTGTGCCTGAAGAACCTTCGCGCGCCGTTAATCAACTTGCAGATACCTGTGTGCGTGAGCTCGACACATTCCGTCAAGAACCCGACGAAGCCGAGCTGATCCGCCGCCATGCCGAAAATCTAAATGCGCGACAACATCGCTATCTCACCGAATGGGGGTATCCTTTTGTATTTGAGGAATTCAAATTCCACATGACTCTCACCAAACGCCTTGATGCTGTGGAGCAAACTGCCGTTTTGGCCTGGGCTGAAAGCCATTTTGCAGACGTGATCAATCGTCCATTGATCATCGATTCCTTATCTGTGTTCAGCCAGGCAACGCCCAACACCCTGTTTATAGTCGAAAAACGATTTCCTCTTACAACTCAAAAATTGGCGGTAAACGCATGACCGAAACGATCTTGACCAATGCAAAGCTGGTTTTGCATGATGAAATAATCGACGGCTCACTTGTTATGCGAGATGGGTTGATAAGTGAAATTGCCTCGGGCCGTAGCGGTGCCCCAGCTGTGGATATGGATGGTGATTATCTGATCCCTGGTTTGGTCGAATTACATACGGATCATTTGGAGGGCCATTACAATCCACGCCCGGGCGTGGAGTGGCCTGCCGTCTCTGCCGTGATTGCCCATGATGTGCAAATTGCAGGCGCTGGCATTACCACCGTTTTTGATGCTCTGCGCGCTGGCACTTTTGATCCCACCGATCTTTCGGCGCGCAACGGCGAGATTTTGGCCAGGGCAATCACCGCTGCGCAAGATGCTGGCCATTTGCGGGCCGAACATTTCGTTCATTTACGCTGCGAGATGCCTTGCGCCGACACCATTGAAGCGGCCGAACGAACCTCAGCCGCGTTGCGACCAAAATTGATTTCAATCATGGATCATACGCCGGGGGCCAGACAATTCACTTCGCTTGATAAATTCCGCGAATATTATCTGGGTCGCAAGATAATCCTGCCAGAAAAGATTGAGGCCTATATTGCCGAGCGGCAGGAGATGCAGAACAGGCACGCCAGTGCGAACAAGGCGGCTATACTCAGTCTGGCGCGGCGCCTCGGTGTGCAATTGGCAAGCCATGACGATGCCACCACCGCCCATGTGGATGAGGCTTTGGAAGATGGTGTGGCCATCGCCGAATTTCCGACAACGTCAGAATCAGCCAGAGCCGCTCATGAAAATGGCCTTGCGGTTTTGATGGGAGCACCAAATGTGGTGCGTGGCGGCTCTCATTCTGGAAATATTTCTGCTGTTGAAGTGGCGGCCAATGGTCATCTGGATATTTTATCATCCGACTATGTGCCAGCGAGCCTGTTGATTGCCGCATTCAGCTTGCCAGACCGGGTCAACACCATCACTCTGCCTCAAGCTATTCGCTTTGTAACCAGCAATCCAGCCAGATCTGGCAATCTGAATGATCGTGGCGCTCTGGCAATCGGATTGCGTGCAGATTTGGTGCAGGTGCGCGTGACTGATGGATTACCTGTGGTCAAAAGACTTTGGACCAATGGTCGCCGTGTGATGTGATGGCAGGATGGCTGGTCCTTGTGGTTGGCCCCAGTGGCGCTGGAAAAGACAGCGTCTTGCGCGATGCTGCTCGCGAATTGAAAGGCGATGAGCGATTTGTTTTTCCACGCCGCGTCGTGACCAGACAGGCAGATGCCAATCTTGAGGATCATGACACAATTTCTGAACCGGATTTTGAACAGGCCGCAATCGATGGAAAATTTATGTTGCATTGGGGTGCACATGGTAATTTCTATGGAATTCCAATTGCTGTCGAACGTGAATTGGCCGCTGGGCGAATAGTCTGTATTAATGTTTCACGCGCGATTCTGGCAGAGACTGCAGCCCGTTTTTCAAATCTGATCGTCGTCGAAATCACCGCCCCCATTGAGATGCGCGTGGCCCGCATTCTAATGCGTGGCCGCGAAAGCCAGGAAACCGTTATGGCTCGTGCTTTGCGAGATGTACCTGACTATCCGAAAGGCATTAACCTCATAACGATTTTGAATGATGGCACCTTGCGAGGTGCCACCATTCAATTCGCCCGACTGTTGCGCGGCCTATGATTGCTGGTTGGTGGGGCGACGACCAGTAATGGCCATGCGCAGACGCGATGAGATCACATCGATGATTGCAACGGTAATCAAGATCATGATCACCAGGAATGAAACCTGTTGCCATTCCAAAGTACGGATTTGTTCATAGAGGTGAAGGCCGATGCCACCTGCCCCCACGATCCCGATGATCGAGGCCGAGCGCGTGTTTGATTCAAAGAAATAGAGCACTTGCCCCAGCATCACCGGCAACACTTCGGGGATGAGACCAAAACGGATTTCATGCAACTTGGTTCCTCCGGCAGAGCGCACCCCTTCTGCCCCCTTGCCGCTGGCTCCTTCAATGGTTTCAGAAAACAATTTGCCAAAGGCACCAACATCGGCCGAGGCAATCGCCAGCACACCCGCAAATGGCCCAAGCCCCACAACATTAATCCAGATCAAGGCCCAGACCAGCGTATCCACGCTGCGCAACGTATCGAGTATGCGGCGAAAGCCGAACCGAAAGATCCAGCTGGGAATCACATTGGAAGCGGCAAGCAACCCTAAGGGAAAGGCGAGAATAGCGCCCAGCAATGTTCCGAGCAGGGCAATGGAAAGGGTTTCTCCCAAAGCCTTGAAATAGAGCAGCCAATTGCCATCTGCCGAGGGAGGGGTCATCAGATAGACAAAAAGGCCCAACTGCCTGATGCCTGAAATAACCCGGTCGAAACTCAAACCCAACCACCATACGCCAAATATGATGAGCGCAACCATGAACGCGATGATCGAAACCGTAATTACTTTGCCACGTGGTGATGGATTCATGATGTCAGGATAGCGGCTGGTGAAGTCCACTATATTTGGCTTAGTCCAATCAAGATCGGCATTGGTCATGCCACCCTCCCCGCACCGAGGCGGCGACGCAGATTGGTCGTCAACATATCAATGATAAACACGGTGAACGCGATCAGAACCAGAATCGCGCTAATGTCTGAATAGTAAAACTTTCGAATTGCTGAAAGAAATTCATCGCCAATACCACCAGCGCCAACAAAGCCCATTACGGTGGCACCGCGCACATTGATTTCAAAGCGCAGCAGTCCATAAGAAAGAAAATTGGTAATCACTTGTGGCACCACGGCAAAACGCACGGCCTGTACCATGCTGCCGCCAGAAGCGCGCAAACCTTCAACCGGCTTCATGTCAATATTTTCAACAACTTCAGAAAATTGTTTGCCGAGCGAACCAACTGTATGGATCAAGATCGCCAGAATGCCAGCAAGTGGACCGACGCCAAAAGCCACCACAAATATCAAAGCAAACACAATCTCAGGAACAGTGCGGAAAAACTCGAGAAACCTTTTGACAAAGAATCGGGAAACCATATTTTTGTTCAGGTTTGCCGCCGAAAGGAAACACAGAAAGAAAGCACCTATTGCACCAATCAATGTCCCGATATAGCTGATGAGCAGCGTTTCAAATAACAGGCGCGACCATCGTTTGAGACCCCAAAACCATTCCACCGGATCAGTCCATACACGCGCACCCGAATCCAGTTTCGAAATCCGGTCAAAATAGCTCGTAAAACCGCCGATCTTATTATACAGCGCATCGAGGCGTACTTCGGACATCCAGGCGGCTAAAATGATGAGGATGAGCAAGATCACAGCCGAACCCAGCATCTGCTTGCGGCTTCTGGAAACAGCGGCAGCATAGGATCGCAGGAGCGGCTGAAGCTGGCCTTCAGGCAGACTCAAGATGCCGCTGCGCACAGGACGGATTGAATGATTGGAAGCGGTGTTAGTCAACTCATCAATACCGAAAATTGGCGCGTTCCATCATTCATGGAGCGCGCCTTTTTGCCTATGAGGCTTTTTTCTTGAGCACATCAACAAACTTGATCAGCTCAACGGTCTTGTCATAGTCCTTGTTGGCAATTGCTTCCCATGGCTTGTTCTTGCCATCCGAAAGTTTGTCGAAGGCTTCTTTGGCTTTGGTTGGAGCATCAAACCAAGCTTTCTTGATGGCGGCCTTCATGTCATCCGGCAATTCAGCCAGATAGGCTGTTGGCGAGTTAATGATGAGTTCAGATTTCAAAATGATGCGGAAATCTTCTTTCTTCATCGCTGTGCCATCGGCATTTTTCAACATGCCCTTGTTAAGCATGCGGGTAAGGTTTGAATCATCATCCGAAGTCCAGAAATTGGCGGCGACATCAACTGTGCCTTGCACGAGAGCAAGAACGGCATTTTCATGGCTGCCTGTGGTCAATGCCTTGGCGAAGAACTTGTCAATTTCAATGCCCATGGAGTTGAGCTTGAAAATTGGCATGTTATAGCCGGAGGTCGAGTTTGGATCGACCAGGCCAATCACTTTGCCCTTCAAGTCTTCAATCTTTTGATAAGGTGACGAAGCTTTTACGTAGAACACCGAATAATAGCCTTTTGACCCATCAGAATTTACGTCGATTGCGAACGCTTCGGTCTTAACACCAGTCAACAAGGCACGGGCGAAAGACGCTGGGCCATAATAGCCGATTTGGATATTGCCTGCGCGTTGGCCTTCGATAACTGCGGCATAGTCATTGGCGATGCGCAATGTGGTCTTGACAGCCAATTCCTTGGTCAGATAGTCCATGAATGGGGCATAGCGATCATTCACGCCCTTTGCGTTTTCGGCAGGAACGATAGCGAATGTGATTTCTGGGAAAGTGGTTTTCCAGTCAGCAGCAAGAGCTGGCTTGGCAGCGATGCCAGCAAGACCAGCAGCAGCACCGGCAACCAGCAATTTACGACGATTGATCATGTGAAGTCTCCTTGGGTTATAATTGTTCCACGGCTTGCCAGATAGTTGCACGATCAGGCGGCGATGGGGTTGGCCTCAGGCAGGGCAGAGCCATGCGGCTGCACGCCTGCATCCATCACCTCGTCGGCTTCCAGCCCATAGAGTTCACGGGCCACGCTTTCGGTCAAAGCTTCAGGTACGCCATCAAAGACAACGCGCCCACCTGCCATGCCGATCAAGCGGCCACAATAATTGCGGGCCAAGTCGAGTGAGTGAAGATTACAAAGTATGGTAATTCCAAAATGACGATTGATGCGTTGCAAAGCATCCATCACCAATTTGGTATTGCGTGGATCAAGCGAGGCAATGGGCTCGTCTGCCAGTATGATTGAAGGTTGCTGCAACAGAGCACGCGCAATGGCGACACGTTGTTGTTGGCCACCAGACAAAGTTTCAGCACGTTGGGCCGCAAGATTGGCTATTCCAAATTGTTCCAAAGCCGAAAGTGCAAGCGCGCGATCTTCCTTTGGCCAAAGCTTAATGAGCGAGCGATGGCTTGCAACAGCATTGAGGCGGCCCATCAGCACATTGGTGAGCACATCTAACCGCCCAACCAGATTAAACTGTTGAAAAATCATGGCGCAATTCGCTCGCCAATCTCGCAAGGCTTGACCCGAAAGTTTGGTCACATCCAGGCCATCGACGATGATTGAGCCTTCGGTTGGTGTGTTCAAAAGATTCATGCAACGCAGGAGCGTAGATTTCCCCGCACCCGAACGACCGATCACACCAATGAAGGCACCTTTATCAATCTCAAGTGAAACATTCGAAAGTGCAGCCCTGCCATTATAGGTCTTGCCAAGGTTTTGAATGCTGATCATGAACGGATCTCCATGACGCGCTTCAATACCCACATCGCTACAGTTTTGTGACATTCGGGGAAATTGAGGATTGAGAATCATATAGGCCTACCAAATTGTCACAAAGCCTTCGTATGACAGTCCTAGTTCTACGACTTGATGCTTCAGAAGATATCCCAATCTCCAAGTTACAATATCGCCGTCATAGGTTGCGGCTATGTGGGGCTTTCGAATGCGGCATTGCTTTCAAAACACAATTCCGTAATCGTTGCCGATATCTCGGCCGAACGCGTTGACCTTGTAAAAAGGGGTCTATCACCCATTCACGACACCGATCTTGAGGCGTTTTTAAAGCGAAATGATCATGGATTAAGCGCAACGACCGACACGGTGATAGCTCTTTCGGATGCCGATTTTATCGTGATCGCCACACCTACAAATTATGACCCAATATCAAATTCATTTGATACAACTTCGGTGGTTGAAGTGGCGCGGCTGGCCGTAAAAACCAATCCACGAGCGACCCTCATTATTCGCTCAACAACACCAGTGGGTTTCACCGAACTGTTGAAGAATCAACTTGGATTTCCAAACATACTGTTTGTTCCCGAGTTTTTGAGAGAAGGTCATGCCTTGCATGACAATCTAAATCCCAGTCGCATTATCGTTGGCGGCAACACGGGCACCGAATTGGAATTCGCGCGGCTATTGCAATCTGGCGCGACGCGCGAGAACGTTGAAACACTGTTTATGAGCACCACAGAAGCCGAGGCAACGAAACTTTTTTCCAATACTTATCTGGCGATGCGCGTTGCTTTTTTTAACGAGCTCGACAGCTTTGCCCTTAGCCGAAACTTGGACAGCCGCAACATTATTAATGGCGTGTGCCTTGATCCACGCATCGGTCAATTTTATAATAATCCATCTTTTGGATATGGCGGTTATTGCTTGCCTAAAGACACCAAACAACTTCTGGCAAATTACAAGGAAGTGCCGCAAAATCTGATGCAGGCTATCGTAAAATCCAATGCAACGCGCAAGGATTTCATTGCCGAACAAATTCTCAAGAAAAATCCAAACACGGTAGGACTCTATCGACTGGTCATGAAAAAGGGATCGGACAACTTCAGAACCTCCAGCATTCAGGGCATTATGAAACGGATCAAGGCAAGAGGTATTGACGTTGTGGTCTATGAGCCGAATTTGGCGGTCGATCGGTTTTATAACTCGCCGGTGATCAAGGATCTAAACGCATTTAAATCAATGGCCGATGTGATTGTGGCAAACCGCTTATCCGATGATCTGTTGGACGTGACGCAAAAGGTGTTTACCCGTGACTTGTTCGGTGGTGATTGATTTGGGACCTATATACCTAACTAGCCAAAAATGATTTGACTTATAAGTCGTTTCTGGCTAGTTAAGTGTCCATGACCAACAAACCAGAAACGATCAGCCTCTATCAGCTTTTTCAACGCTTCCCCGATGAAGAAGCCGCACGTCAGTATTTTGAGAAAAACCGTTGGGGCGGCGACGTGAACTGTCCTCACTGTGGCAGCCTTTCGGTCGCAGAGGTCAGGGACCAAAAGCCCATGCCGTACCGCTGCCGCGATTGTCGTCAGCATTTCAGTGTCCGCACGGGGACCGTTCTAGCTGAAAGCCGTCTGCCCCTGCTCAAGTGGCTCATGGCTATCTACATGATGACCACAGCCCGCAAAGGTATTCCCTCGACCCAGATGGCTCGCGAATTGGGCATCACTCAAAAGAGTGCATGGTTCCTCGCGCAGCGCATTCGGGAAACTTGGCTGTCCCAAGGCGATAGCAATGACATGGGGCCGACCGTCGAGATCGATGAAACCTATATCGGCGGCAAAGAAACAAACAAGCACGCCAAAAAGAAATTGAACGCGGGTCGTGGTGCGGTTGGCAAGACGCCTGTAGTGGGCATTAAAGACCGTAGGGGCGTTGTACGTGCCGCTAAAATGCCTAACACGGGTCGGCATGCTCTGCACAATTTCATTGTCTCTAATGTTGTAGCGGGAGCGACAGTCGTCACGGATGAACATGCCGGGTATCGCGGACTATTGAACTACACTCATTTGACGGTCAATCACTCCGCCAAGGAGTTTGTCAATGGCATGGCCCACACAAACGGGATCGAAAGCTTCTGGGCTCTTTTGAAGCGCGGTTACTACGGGATCTATCACTTTATGAGCGTTAAGCACCTCGACCGATACGTCGCCGAATTTGCCAACCGTCAAAACACTATTGATCTCGGCACTATGGAATTCATCGGGTTGACCGTCAAAAACATGCACGGTCGCCACATTAGCTACAAGGAACTTATCAATGGCTGAGGATAAGAAACTGATTGATCCACTCAACGGGACTTTAGACGAAGTTGTGAATTCAATCTTCGCCCATTCGATCTCTGGTTTTGGCAAACCTCTGGGTCCGAATACGCCCATACCGGAGGCACGAGCACGCTATCGACACGCAACTGAGGAGGAGCTGGGAAGTCAGGCGAATTTGTCACCTAATGTTCCGGATGGTGAGCTTGAGCTAGTTGCATTCAAAAAAGAAGCGATACGCAGAGTCTGTCGAAACGACGAATGGTGGTATTCGATTGTGGATGTTATTACGTGCCTCACCGGGAGTGAGAGAGGAAGAAAGTATTGGTCCGACTTAAAGGCAAAGCTTGATAAAGAAGGGTTTTCTGAACTGTCCGATGAAATCGGACAGTTGCCGATGCAGTCACCAGACGGCAAAATGCGTCAAACGGACGTAGCAACTGCCGAAACAATTCTTCGCATTATACAGTCCATTTCGTCGCCGAAAGCTGAACCTTTCAAGAGGTGGCTGGCACGCGTTGGATATGAACGCATTCAAGAGGCGCAAGACCCTGAAGTAATAATCAAACGCGCCATACTGCTTTACCAGGTTCAAGGTAGGTCGGATGATTGGATCGAGAAACGAATTCGTACAATCGTTTCCCGTAAGGAACTTACCGCAGAGTGGAAAAAGCGCGGAGTCCAAGAGGCTAAGGATTACGCGACTCTTACCAACGTGATCTCCCAAGAAACCTTTGGCGTTCATACGAAGAACCACATGAAGGTGAAAGGGCTTTCCGCCCGGCATAATCTGCGTGACCATATGACAGATATGGAATTGATCCTCACGATGTTGGGGGAGACATCAACTAAGGAAATTGCTCAGCAAAGAGATGCACAGGGCATATATCAGAATTTTCATGCGGCCAGAGATGGCGGGGCTATTGCGGGGTCTGCCAGAAAGGAAATTGAGAAACAGACCGGAAAAAAGGTCGTTTCCTCACAAAATTTTCTGGGAAGCGAAAAGCGCACAGCTGACCCTGAACTTTTATCTAATCCAAAAAAACCAACAGACGAGGATTAGGCGGCACAGGTCAACGGTTGCCGCCCATCAAAAAGGGGAATCGGACATGGGAAAAGCTCGGGCGATATCGCTCCGGACGCGAGTTTTTGGGAAGGTTGGAGATGCTACTGCTTTTTTCGCAGCAATGCTCAATCGCTATGCGATTGGCGATCGGGTCAATGAGGAAGATGCAGACGATTTGTCGGCGCTATTAGAGCGCCATGATGAGCGTGTTGAGAAGATCGGGACGGGCATTGTTGGCTTTGAAGTTAACATCCCGCCGGACGATGTTCCGCAATTTTCAAAGAGATGCTTTTGGGTAATGAGGAGCAACGGCACGAAAATAGATTTCTCGATTGGACATTGCTTAAAGGTCCAGCCAAACGACTGAAGTTTGGCTAGTTATGTATATAGTTCCCATTGATTTTAAGCTGCCGACCATTGAGCACGGAAGCCATATTTCCGACAGCCAGCTTCTCATCATACTAAATTCAATCGAGAAACTGGAGCGGGCGAAGGGATTCGAAC
>JAYVXY010000149.1:0-5342 GCA_043784785.1 Aestuariivirga sp.
GTCTGCACAATAAATTTGCCATCAAACTTCAAAGCTGTGCCCAGCATCGCGGTGAGTGCAACACTTTCCGCCAGCAAAGCCGAAACCGCTTCAGGATAATCATGGCGCGAAAGAATATCATCAATCACTGCACCCAAACGCACAATGCGCCCGCGCACGCCCAATGGCTTCACCGCAAATGGAATGACAACATCAACCATTTCTATTTCCCGAAACATGAAAGCAAAATGGCTTTCTGCGCATGCACACGATTTTCGGCTTCATCAAACACCACCGAATGCGGCCCATCCATAATCGCGTCCGTCACCTCTTCATTGCGGTGCGCTGGCAGGCAATGCATAAACAGGGCATCCGGTTTGGCGTGCTTCATCAAGGCTTGGTTGACCTGATAAGGGCGCAGAAGATTATGCCGGTTCTCAACATCTTCATCATGCATCGAAACCCAGGCGTCGGTGATGATACAGTCAGAGCCAGCCACAGCATCTTCCGCAGAAGTCATAACTTCAACATCAGCCCGGTTTTGTTTGGCCCACGCCAAAAATTCAGGCTGTGGTTTGAGCGAAGGCGGGCAGCCAATTTTCATCGCCCCACCTAAAACACCAACAGCTTCAATCCAGGAGGCACACACATTATTGCCATCGCCAACCCAAGCCACGCGGTTGTTTTCAAGATGCCCCTTGTTTTCTTCAAGGGTCATCACATCCGCCACCACCTGGCAGGGGTGGGTCATATTGGTCAGGCCGTTGATCACCGGGATGGTTGCCGCTGAAGCAAACTCTTCTAAGGTTGAGCGCTGTTTCGAACGGATCATCACACAGTCAACATAGCGTGAAAGAACCCGCGCCGTGTCGGCAACGGTTTCGCCGCGACCAAGCTGCATTTCACCGCCAGAAGCTGTGAACACCTCGCCGCCCAGCTGACGGATGCCAACTTCAAATGAAAAGCGCGTGCGTGTTGACGGACGCTCAAAAACCAACGCAATAATTTTGCCTTTAAGCGGCAAATCGGCATCACGCTCACCTTTTGCCAGACCAGCGCGCGCCGCCTTGCGCTTTACCGCTCCATCCAAAACCGCCCGCAATTGCGGCTTGCTAAAATTCTTCAGATCCAAAAAATGCATGTCTTTAATTCGCTTTTTCCAGCGCAACACAGGCGCGCTCTAATCTATTCACAGCTTCTGTCACATCGGCATCGGTCACGACCAAGGGCGGCAACAACCGCACCACATTATCACCAGCCCCAATGATCAGAAGCTTTTCATCCAGCGCTGCCTTTTGCAATGCCGTGTTTGGAACCTTGCACTTGATCCCCATCATCAAGCCGCTTCCCCGGATTTCTTCGATGATTGTCGGATGTTGATCTTTCAATCGTTCGAGTTTTTGTTTGAGGTTGATTGATTGGCGCAGCACGTTATCCAAGAACCCATCTTCCAAAACCACATCCAGCACCGCATTGCCAACCGCCGTGGCCAGTGGGTTGCCACCAAATGTTGAACCATGCGTACCAGCTACCATGCCCTTGGCTGCATTTTCGGTGGCCAGCACCGCCCCTAATGGAAAGCCACCGCCAATGCCTTTGGCAATTGCCATGATATCGGGTGCCGCATCGGCCCATTCATGCGCGAAGAGTTTGCCCGTGCGGCCAATACCACATTGAATTTCATCATACATAAGGAGAATGCCATGGGCATCGCAAAGCTTGCGCAAATAACGCAAATCTTCATGGGGCACAGGTCTGATGCCGCCCTCGCCTTGTATCGGCTCTATATAGATGCCAGCTGTATTGGCGCCAATTGCGGCTTCCAAGGCTTTACGATCACCAAACGGCACTTGAACAAAGCCAGGTGCCTTCGGCCCAAAACCCTCGAGATATTTTTCCTGCCCTCCCGCCGCCAAGGCTGCAAGAGTGCGCCCGTGGAAGGCCCCCTCAAACGTGATGATCTCAACCCGTTCTGGCTGGGCATTTGCATAGTGATATTTGCGCGCCATCTTGATCGAAAGTTCAGTCGCTTCAGTGCCCGAATTGCAAAAGAACACCGTGTCGGCAAATGAGCGTGCAATCAAGCGCTCGGCCAATTTGGTTTGTCCGGGCATTTGATAGAGGTTTGACGTATGCCAAATTTTGTTGGCCTGATCAGTCAACGCCTTCACCAAATGTGGGTGCGCATGGCCGCAAGAATTAACCGCAACGCCAGCGCCGAAATCGAGATATTCGACGCCTTCCGGGGTGTATACGCGTGCACCTTCGCCGCGCTCAAAGGATACCGCAGCGCGATTATAAGTGGGCAGCACAGGTGCAATCGTCATAGCATCTCCCCAAAACTAAAAAGCGCCGATGAAAAATCGGCGCGTCCAATAGCCGCCATATAATCAACAAGAAAGACAAGGTCAATCAAGCTCTGTCCACAGCTGAGTCAAAACAGCGCATGGACTGTCCACAGAAACGAGTCTTAAGTCATTGTTAACCATGGGCGGGCCTGCAGAAGTTGGGGAAAACATGGGTAATAAGCCGTTGATTCCTTGTGTCTCATCCACTGCCCATAGTAGTAAGTAGTTCAACAAGCTACGAGATGTAGCGGTTTTCAGTAAAGCGTTGGGGCAAAAACGCAGAGTTTCATGACTCTGCGAACCATAAAGGATTCAAATTATGACAGAACTGGCAATGCCAATCGAGAAAGCGCCATGGACCGAAGAGCGCGTTGAAACCTTAAAGAAACTTTGGGCTGACGGCTTGAGCGCCAGCCAGATCGCCGGTCGCCTCGGCATGGGTGTCACCCGCAATGCGGTGATTGGCAAAGTGCACCGCCTCAATCTTTCAGGCCGTGCCACACCCGTGCGCAATGCCCAGCCGCGCACCGCGCGCAAAAGCCCGCGCGAACCATCAGCACCAGGCCGCTCACCCTCAATGCCAACGGCTGGTGCAAACGCCCTAAAACCCTATACGCAAATGGCCCCGCGCCCCATGCCACTGCCAGAGCCAAAGCCACTGCGCTTGGTTGACAGCGCCAAGGATGGTCGCATCACCATTTTGCATCTGTCAGACAAGACCTGCAAATGGCCAATTGGTGATCCAAATAATGAAGAGTTCTGCTTCTGCGGCCACGGCCCTCGCGATGGCTCGCCCTATTGCGAATATCATGCGCGCATGGCCTACCAGCCACCACAAAGCCGCATCCGTCGCACGGCGTAACACTCTTATTCGTCATTCCCGCCTTCGCGGGAATGACGGTGTGTAGTGTTATGACTTCCGTCAAAGACAATCCCACGTTAGGTGATGACACAATGGAAATTGATCCCGGCATGCTTTCTTTTTACAAAGAGCTTGCGGCCAAGACCCCACCAGGCTCTGACCAATGGCCCTTGGAAAAACAACGGGCTGCGTGGAACGAACTATGCAAACAGTTTTGCGCACCCCGCCCAGATGGCTTGATCGTTTCCGATCTTGAAACCGATGGCGTGAAGTTTCGCCTGTTTGTGCCCGATGGCGAGAAGCCAAAACCCGGTATTCTATATTTCCACGGCGGTGGCTGGGTTTTGGGCGGGCCTGAAACCCATGATGACATGTGTGCCGAAATGGCGAAAGGTGCTGATTGCGCCGTGGCTCTGGTTGATTATCGGCTGGCCCCCGAACACCAACACCCCGCGCAGTTGGAAGACTCGCTCAAAGTTTGGCATTGGATGCGAGAGCACGGGCGAGCCTACGGCATTGACCCTGAAAATATTCTGGCCGCTGGTGATAGTGCCGGTGGGCAAATGTCTGTGGCCTTGGCGCTTGCTTTGAAAGAGCAGGGCCTACCCCAACTCAAAGGCCTGGCTTTGATCTATCCCGTGCTTGGCAATGACATCAACACGCCATCCTATTTGCGCAACGCCAATGCGCCATGCCTCACAAGAGATGAAATGCGGTTTTATCTCAATGCTTTTTTAGGGCCTGCCCCCAATCGAAACTGGGATGATGAAAAAGCCGTGCCAATTCTGGCGAAAGACATTTTAGGCTTGCCACCAACATTCATTACCGTTGCCGCCCATGATCCACTCTATGATGATGGCGTGATTTTTGCGGCCAAACTCAAAGCCGCGAATATCAAATTTGAACTGCATGATGAACCGGCCCTGGCCCATTCCTATATGCGGGCGCGCAATGTGTCGGCACCTGCGAAAAAAGGCTTTGACGTAATTGTCAAAGCCCTTCGCTCACTGTCGCACGTCTAAACTATTATAACACGGTTACTTCCGCACCGATTTTCACGAATTGATAAAGCTCGCTCACATCATCGTTCAGCATGCGGATGCAGCCTGATGATGCAGATTTGCCGATTGAGGATGGTTCGTTGGTGCCATGAATGCGGTAAATCGTGGAGCCAAGATAGATCGCACGAGCCCCTAATGGGTTCTTCGGGCCACCAGCCATATAAGCAGGAAGCTCTGGGCGGCGGGCCTGCATTTCAACCGGTGGACGCCAATCTGGCCATTCGGTCTTGGCCGAAACCTTGTTTGTGCCCTGCCATTCAAAGCCAGGCTTGGCCGAAGCAATGCGGTACATCACTGCGCGGTCGAGACCCAAGACATAATAGAGATGATTGGTGTGGGTATCGATGATGATTGAGCCTGGTTTTTTATCAGACGCAAAACTCACGATCTTGCCACGCTTGAAAGGTGATTGCGCATCGATCTGCACAGTTGCGCTATATGAAGCAGGCACAATCACTACACCGGCGAAAGGCTTGGTGTCTTTGGCTTGAACCGAAGCGCTCATCAAACCTGCAAGGATTGTGGCGGCGGTGGCGATTTTGAAGAATGTGTTCATTTTGTTTGTTCCCTCTGTAAAAGCATTTGATGGTGCCTTTTTAGAAGAGCCACCCTGAACCAAGGCTGATTGTGGCATTTATCTGGCGTTCAGAATCGAACAACCAGTTTTAAATCCTATAATAGCATTTAAATCGTATTAGATGAGGCTGGAGAGGGTTTTTGGGGTGGGGGAGTTAGGCGTGTAGCCTATAATAGGAAAACGCTTCTACGAGGCTCCAAGATGGCTTAGAATTGAAATCTACTTAAGGTAGCAATTCTCCCTCCCCAACACTTGGGGAGGGGTGAGCTTTTGCGAACGCCGCGCAGCGGCCGGGTGGGGAGCTATCCGCGAGTCTCGCTGCGGTGACATGCCAGCTCCCAGCGATTTCACCAGCCTCCGCGCCATCTGCGACCACGCACGAAACTAATGACCAGCAGCAGGATCAGCGCTCCAATGGTGGCATTGACAATTGCGGCAACAAGACCCGTGCCCAGATGAATGCCGAGTTGGGGGAGCAACCAGCTCCCAACGAATGCGCCCAAGATTCCAATGAC
>JAYVXY010000150.1:0-16307 GCA_043784785.1 Aestuariivirga sp.
AGGTTGGGGTAAATATAGGTGTAAGAGCGCAGCTTGTCCTGTACGCGGCCACCGATCAATTCATAAATCGGCTTGTTGAGCGCTTTGCCGATGATGTCCCACAGCGCAATTTCAATACCGGATAGAACCCCCATAAGTGAAACATCGGGACGCTGGGTAAAACCCGAACCATAGACCTTGCGCCAGAGGTCTTCGATATGAAACGGGTCCATGCCCTCCACATAACGACCAAAAGTATCTTCAATCATCGCCGTCATGGCTTTGGGGCCAAACGTGGCACAATAGCATTCGCCATAACCAACAATGCCGTCGTCAGTCGTGAGCTTCACGAAGATGAAATATCGGCCGCCCCAGCCAGGCGGCGGATTGCCGACGATGAATACTTTGAGATCTTTGATCTTCATTTTTAGAATCTCCCTTTAAATCCATATTATTGCAGAAGTTGCAGGTGTTCGATACGACAAGTGCTGGCAAAATATTTTCACCTATCTGGTAGCTTGCCAAAGCATGTGAAACTGGGCCAGAGAATGCCGCATGAATTTTGATTACATTATCGTTGGTGCGGGTGCTGCGGGCTGTGTTCTGGCTGAGCGTTTGACGGCGAATGGCAAGCACCGTGTTCTGATATTGGAGGCAGGAGGAAGTGACAGACGCTTCTACATCCAAATGCCACTGGGCTATGGCAAGACATTTTATGACCCCGCTGTGAATTGGGGCTACTATGCTGAGCCTGATTCTGGATTGGCGGGTCAGAAAGACTATTGGCCACGGGGCAAGGTCTTGGGTGGTTCAACCTCAATTAACGCCATGGTTTATATTCGTGGTGACGCTTCGGATTTTGACGATTGGAAAGCCGCGGGAAATCTGGGCTGGAGCTGGGATGACGTTTTTCCAACTTACAAAGTAATGGAAGATTTTGAGGGCGGCGCCAACGACTATCGAGGTGCTGGTGGCCCCTTCTTTATATCGGCGAACATGAAAGATCGGCACTGGTTGGGAAGCCATTTTGAGGCTGCCGCTCAAGCGACTGGACTTGCTTACAATCCTGATTTTAATGGAGCTACACAAGAAGGCGTAGGTCATTATCAGTTGTCTGTTAAAAACGGCAGACGCAATTCAGCAGCGCGGGTATTTTTGAGACCAGCGATGAAACGCAAGAATTTGGAAGTGGTTACCCATGCACAAGTGACCCGCATCGTTATGGCGGGCAAGCGCGCGATTGGCGTTGAATATATACGCAATGGTCAACGCCAAATCGCCCAAGCAGCGCGTGAAGTGATCTTGTCTGGTGGTGCAGTGAATTCACCACAATTGTTGCAACTTTCGGGCATTGGATCTCCCAAAGTATTGAAAGCTCAAGGGATTGATGTTGTGGTGAACAACGCCAATGTGGGCCAGCATTTGCAAGATCATTTGGGCATTAATTACACTTTTCGCATGAATGTGCCGACGCTGAATGATGCGCTTCGTCCTTGGTGGGGTAAACTGCGATTTGGTATCCAATATTTATTGATGCAACGCGGGCCTTTGAGTTTGAGCGTCAATCAAGGCGGTGGTTTTTTTCGCACCAATCCTTCGCACACGCGCCCCAATATGCAACTTTATTTTCAGGCTTTTTCAACGCTCATTCCAAGAGCAGGTGAACGCCCTTTGCTAACGCCTGACCCCTTCCCCGGTGCATCAATTGGCCTCTCCAATTGCAGACCAACCAGCCGGGGCGAGATCGTCATCCAATCACCCGATCCCCTAGCCAAACCACGCATCGTTGCCAATGCTTTTTCAACGGATCATGATGTTCAAGAAATGTTAGAGGCTGTGAAGTTCATCCGAACTATTGCCAAACAGCCCCAAATTGCTCAATTCATTGCAGAAGAGTTACGGCCCGGCCCATCCGTTCAAACTGATGATGAATTAATTTCGGATATTCGCCAGCGCAGTGGCACAGTCTACCATCCTTCCTGCACCTGCCGCATGGGGCCCGCACAGCTATCAGCTGTCGTTGACCCTCAACTGCGCGTGCATGGTGTTGACGGTTTGCGTGTGGTGGACGCTTCTGCATTTCCGTCAATCATCAGCGGCAATCTTAATGCACCAACCATGATGCTCGCCTGGAAGGCAGCGGAAATGATCCAACGCATCTAGGGATTGCTGACTACACATTTTCGATCAATCCCCGTGTGCGAATGATACATTCCGGTTGTGGCATTGAATGATGTATATTTTTTTGCGCAATAATCATTCCACTCGACAGAACCAGGTTCCAGTTTTGCTTTTGCCACTGTTACAGCAGGTTCCGGCGGAATGGGGGCAACTGGCTTGACTGAAACAGGCTTTATCTTTGGTGCTTTCGGGGGCGAAGGCGAGACAGTGGCCACCGCTGGTTTTTGTTCAGTCATGCATGATTGCTGCGCAATGTCATATTTATGTTGCCACAGTGCTTTGTCATGGGTTTTGGCATCGGCAAAATCGCGCGCGTATGCCGCACAATAGGCTGCTTTATCCGCCAATGCGGGGCTTGAAAGCAGCATCAATAGGGCCAAGCCCGAAAACGGTTTCAAATTCATAAGCCATTTCTCTTTCTGCCCCGGCCTTGCTATCTTTAAGGGGGTAAATAAGGCGAAGAGGTGGCTTAAGGTGGGGCGCTTTTAAGGCAATCTTTAGCTGCGGCTACCGCTGACGAGAAGCAAGCCTGCAACAGATAGCCGCCCGTTGGTGCTTCCCAATCCACCATTTCACCGATGGCATAGACATTCTTCATGGATTTGACTCTGAAGTTTTGGTCGAGTTCGCTCAGTGCCACGCCACCTGCTGATGAAATGGCACGGGCCAAACTTGCCGGGCGCAAAATTTTGATAGGCACAGCTTTTAACCCCTCACCTGTGATCGCCACTTTCGATTCATAAACCAGCGAGATACCAACAGGTGTCAGGCCAGCTACTTTGCGCAGGAAATTGGTTTGGCTTTGTTTGGCCCGCGGGCGAGCAAGTCTTTCATTGAGTTGTTCAACAGAAAGATCGGGCCGAAGATCAACCAATAGCTGTTCGCCCGGTTGCTCGCGCATGAAACGTGAAAGCGCATAAATTGCGCCACCTTCAATACCCTCGTCCGAAATCATAATTTCGCCGCGCACTTTTTGACCGGCGTAATTGAGCGCAACATTTTTCACCGGTGTGCCAGCATATTTTTCGCGAAATAGTTTTGTCCAGCTCACCAAGAAGCGACTATTGGCGGGTTTGAAGCCATTCACACGAATATTGGCGGCTCGCAAAATCGGCACCCATGCTGCATCGGAACCCAGTTGCGGCCAGCTCGCACCACCCATGGCGAGAATGGTTGCGGTGCCGTCAAAGCCTTCCCAGCGGGTTTGCGATTTCAACACCACGCCCAAAGACTCCAATCGGCGCAGCCAAGCGCGCAACAGTGGTGAGGCTTTCATTTGCTTGGGAAATACACGGCCTGATGAGCCCACAAAGGTTTCAATACCAAGACCATTTACCCATTCAACCAACGCCGAAGGTGGAAAAGCATGAATCGCGGGCGACAAAAAATCCTTGGCCTCGCCATAACGTTCCAGCAGTTTTTCTAGCGGTTCGGAGTGCGTAAGATTTAACCCGCCTCGGCCGGCCAGCAAAAACTTGCGCGCAGGCTTGGCCATATGGTCAAGTATCGTAACCTTCGCGCCGCCCTTGGCCAGAACTTCGGCAGCCATAAGGCCGGCTGGGCCTGCGCCCACAATCGTCACTTCTAATTTTGGCAATGGAACAGACCTTAATAGGGCAAATCAAAATACTGTTCGGCTGACAGCGTGTAGATGTCAACTGGTTCAAACCGGCCCTGCCCCACCGGATAATCCATATGAGTTTTGGTGTGCACCATGCCAATGCGTTTGGCCAGTTTGGATGATGCTGCGTTAGCCGACATGACTTTGCACCACATGGTTTTGGCTTTCAGTTTTTCAAATCCAAGGCCTAGTAAAGCGCGGCCAATCTCGGTGCCAAACCCCATCGACCACAAGGCCGGATGCAGGCCCCAACCCATTTCCAGGCTGTGATCCTGATGGCATATCAAGAAACCATCGCCCACCACCTCGGCAGACAATCGCTCTTCTGCAGCCAGATGATAGACACGCCGATGACTGTCGTTCTGCACTGCCACTTGCCTGCGCACAAAGTCTTTCACCTCATCCATATCTTTCAGCTTGTGGGCAATATGGCGTTGATAGCGGCTCTGGGTCATAAAACAGGCGAGATCCGTGCTGTCACCGGGTTCAATTTCGCGGAGGACTAGATTGGGTGTTTCGACCGATGGAATTGTGGAAAGAGTCTTCATAGTGTCTAATCTAGCGACTTTGGCGCAGGAGTAAAATGATTTGCTACTGTCAAAGTTAAGACACATGCAAAGTGTGAACTAACCTGTGACGGTAAGTCTGTTGCAGGCTGTTTTTGTCTGGATTAAACTTGTTCCAATCAAAGCTGACAGCCTAACTAAAGGATTGTTCATCACAAATTGAGCAAGTGTGGTGGTGGGCTGACGCGAAGAAAATTGCATAAAATGATTGGAGATTGACTTGGACAAAAAAACTGACACAAGCGCGGGCAAGTGCCCAGTAATCCACACTGCCGTTGGCGTTCGGTCCAACCGGGATTGGTGGCCGGAACAGCTGAACCTTAAAATTCTGCACCAGAATTCGCGCCTGTCTGATCCTATGGACGAAGCATTTGACTATGCAAAAGAGTTCAAGAAGCTCGATCTCAAGGCTCTGAAGAAGGACATCAACAAAGTGATGAAGACGTCACAAGATTGGTGGCCCGCAGATTTTGGCCATTATGGGCCGTTTTTCATCCGCATGGCATGGCATAGTGCCGGCACCTACCGCACAGGTGATGGGCGTGGGGGAGCAGGCTCGGGCACCCAACGTTTTGCGCCGCTGAACAGCTGGCCAGACAATGGTAATCTCGACAAGGCCCGCAGGCTGCTTTGGCCGCTCAAACAAAAATATGGCAGCAAGATTTCCTGGGCCGATCTCATGATCCTTGCGGGCAATTGCGCACTTGAATCAATGGGCTTCAATACATTTGGCTTCGGCGGCGGTCGCGCTGATGTTTGGGAACCAGAAGAAGACATTTACTGGGGCGCTGAAGGCAAGTGGCTTGAAGACAAGCGCTACTCAGGTGATCGCAACCTCGAGAACCCGCTCGCCGCTGTTCAGATGGGTTTGATCTATGTGAACCCGGAAGGCCCGAACGGCAATCCAGATCCGCTTGCGTCCGCCCGCGACATTCGCGAAACTTTTGCGCGCATGGCGATGAACGACGAAGAGACGGTTGCACTGATTGCTGGTGGGCACACATTCGGGAAGACTCATGGTGCCGGCCCAACCTCGCATGTTGGCCCTGAACCAGAAGCCGCTCCCATCGAAGCGCAAGGCCTTGGCTGGCTCAGCAGCTACAAATCTGGCAAAGGTGGTGATGCCATCACCAGCGGCCTTGAAGTGACATGGACGACCACGCCCACAAAGTGGAGCAATAATTTCTTCTCAAACCTGTTTGGCTTTGAATGGGAATTGACCAAGAGCCCTGCTGGGGCACATCAATGGACACCGAAGAACAGTGCGGGTGCTGGAACTGTGCCGGACGCACATGACGCTTCCAAGCGCCAAGCGCCATCCATGCTGACAACCGACCTCGCATTGCGGGTCGACCCAGCCTATGAAAAGATTTCACGGCGCTTCCATGAAAATCCAGATCAATTTGCCGATGCCTTCGCCAGGGCTTGGTTCAAGCTCACCCACCGCGACATGGGCCCAAGGTCACGCTATCTTGGTTCGGAGGTTCCGGCCGAAGTTCTGATCTGGCAAGACCCTGTGCCCGCAGTCGATCATAAGCTGATCAAACCTAAGGATATTGCCGCCCTGAAAGCCAAAATTCTCGATTCTGGCCTATCCATCGCGGATCTGGTTTCAACCGCTTGGGCTTCGGCTTCGACTTATCGCGGATCGGACAAGCGTGGTGGTGGCAATGGCGCGCGCATCGCTCTGGCCCCACAGAAGGATTGGGAGGTTAACCAACCTGCCAAGCTTGCAAAGGTTTTGGGCAAGCTGGAGAAAATCCAAAAGTCGTTTGGCAAAAAAATATCGCTGGCTGACCTTATTGTGCTGGGCGGTTGTGCTGCCATTGAAAAGGCTGCCAAGAAAGCCGGGCATGACGTAAAAGTTCCCTTCACGCCAGGCCGGACTGATGCAACGCAACAACAAACTGATGTCGAGTCTTTTGCTGTGCTCGAGCCTGTCGCCGATGGGTTCCGCAATTACCAGAAGAAGGCATTTGCGGTTTCGTCCGAAGAACTGCTGATTGACAAGGCGCAGCTCATGACGCTGACCGCGCCTGAAATGACAGTTCTTATCGGGGGATTGCGTGTTCTGGACACTAATTTTGGCGAAACTCAGCATGGCGTCTTCACCAAGCGGCCCGGCGTTCTGACGACCGACTTCTTCGTCAATTTGCTCGACATGGGCACGAAGTGGCAATCGGTTTCCGATGCCAAGGATGTCTTTGAAGGGCACGACCGTAAATCTGGCAAAGTGAGGTGGACGGGCACACGCGTGGATCTCGTGTTCGGTTCAAATTCGCAACTCCGCGCACTCGCTGAAGTTTACGCACAAGACGGCTCACAGAAGAAGTTCGTGCGCGATTTCGTGGCGGCTTGGACAAAGGTCATGAACGCAGACCGCTTTGATCTGGCCTAATGCCTGACAAAGGCCGACAGTCATTTTTGGCAAAAAATAGGGCGGCTCCTTTCGGGGTCGCCCTTTTAAATTGTTAATATTATGCTTCGTCGCTGAGCAATGATTTATGAACCAATGCGCCCACGACACCGCCAATGATTGGCGCAACCCAGAACAGCCAAAGCTGTTGAATGGCCCAACCCCCAACAAAGATCGCCACAGCCGTTGAACGAGCTGGGTTCACAGATGTGTTGGTGACGGGGATTGAGATCAGATGGATCAATGTCAGCGCCAAACCAATTGCAATTGGTGCAAAGCCAGCAGGAACGCTTTTGTCCGTTGCGCCTAAGATGATGATCAGGAAGAAAGCTGTCATCACCACTTCGCAGATCAAGGCCGCTAACATCGAATAGCCACCAGGTGAGTGTTCACCATAGCCATTTGAAGCAAAACCACCTGCGGTTGAGAAATCAGCTTTGCCTGATGCAATAAGATAGAGCACCAAAGCACCAGCAATGCCGCCGAGCACTTGACTGATGACATAAGATGGAACTTGGCTCCACGAGAAGCGCCCCGCCGTGGCAAGGCCCACTGTGACAGCAGGATTGAAATGGCCACCCGAAATCCCACCCACAGCATAAGCCATAGTTAGCACTGTAAGACCGAAGGCGAGTGATACCCCCATCAAACCAATACCAACGCCCGGAAACGCAGCGGCCAAAACCGCACTGCCGCAGCCACCCAATACCAACCAGAATGTGCCAAAAAATTCGGCCGATAATTTCTTCATTTTAACCCCCTATCAATTGCTCCGCGCGATTCGCGGGATTGGATAGTTAATCGGCGGATTTGAGCTGCGACAAGTGGAGCTGCCGCAGATTGGCATTCTCAACCTTAATATGCGCAACATTTGACTTTAATGTGCTAACCGCCTAATTGCGCGGATAGTTAGCGCGCCCCCGGAATTGGCGAAATGGCCCCGGGCGCCCTCCGAATTTTAAATCGCCAAAACGGTGTTTCAATTATCCATGAACTTTTCTGATTTGGGCTTAAGCCCTAAAGTGTTAGAAGCTATAACTGCTGCAGGCTATACCACCCCTACTGCGATTCAAGAGGGTGCCATTCCGCATGCGCTGCTGCGCAAAGATGTATTGGGTTTGGCACAAACCGGCTCAGGCAAAACTGCGGCCTTTGTTTTGCCCATGCTTTCGATGCTGGAAAAAGGCCGGGCCCGCGCACGTATGCCGCGAACGCTGATTTTGGAACCGACTCGAGAATTGGCGGCGCAGGTTCAAGAATCTTTTGAGTCGCTTGGCAAAAATCACAAGCTGACGGTTGCCTTGCTCATCGGCGGTGTTTCGTTTGATCCACAAGCCGCAAAGATTGATCGCGGCGCTGATGTGGTGATTGCAACACCTGGTCGCCTGCTCGACCATTTTGAACGTGGCCGCTTGCTGATGACCGGCATCGAGATGCTGGTGATTGATGAAGCCGACCGGATGCTGGATATGGGCTTTATTCCTGATATTGAGCGTATCTGCAAGCTATTGCCGTTTACCCGGCAAACGATGTTCTTCTCCGCCACCATGCCGCCGGAAATTCAACGGATTACGTCGCAGTTTTTGCATAATCCAGTGCGGGTCGAAACAACTGCGCGTGGTTCGACTGTTGAAACGATTGTGCAGCAGTTGGTGAAGACACCGCATGATGCAAAACTCAAACGCGAAGCGCTGCGCCAATTGCTGCGTACACAAACCAATGTAAAAAACGCGATCGTATTCGCCAATCGCAAGACGACGGTCGCCTTGCTCGAAAAATCTCTTAAGACCCATGGTTTTAATGCGGGCGCCCTACATGGCGACATGGATCAATCTGCACGCCTCAAAATGTTGACGGCATTCCGCAACAATGAAGTGACCTATCTGATTGCTTCTGACGTCGCCGCCCGCGGCTTGGATATTCCCGAAGTCAGCCATGTATTCAACTTTGATGTTCCTATTCATGCTGAAGATTATGTGCACAGAATCGGCCGCACAGGGCGCGCGGGCCGCGAAGGCCACGCCTTCACCATGGTGACCAAGGAAGAAACCAAATATCTTAAGGCCATCGAAAATCTGATTAACAAGGAAATTCCGTGGTTTGACAATGGCGTGGTTGAGGATGAGGTATCATCACCGGCCCATGAACGGCCTGCCGGTCGTGGTCGCGGGCGAAAGCCGATAAAACCGGCTGCAAGCGATGTCCCGGTTCCAAAAGTTGTTTCAACTCCGGTTCCTTCAAGCGTGGAGCTGGGCAAACCCCGTCATCAGGCCGCCTCGCAACAGGAACGCAAGCCAAGGCGCAATAATCCAGAATTGCAGGATGCACCCAATGATAATGGCTTTAACACCGACAATATGCCTGCATTTTTGATGCGAAAATGAATTGCTATACTTAAGATTTCTCTAAACTTCTTGTGGTAGTATAGCTGTTACATGAAATCGGACGCATGAGATGACAGAACCTTCCGAAAATAAGCGGGTTTCGCCGCGCATGCGTGTGCTGAAAGGTGCTAAGATCGTTAGCATGAATTTTCAGTCTGTGGTTGACTGCAAAGTGCGTGACCTTTCGGAAACTGGTGCCAAAATAGTTTGCGGCGATCAGGCCGCCATTGGTGGAGCCTTTCAATTTCTGCTGCTGAGCGACAACACCATTCGTGATGCACGGGTAATTTGGCGGCGCGGCGACGAACTTGGCATCCAATTCACCAGCGAAAAAACCAACGCGCCACCGCGTAAGTTTTAGATCGATTTGGGTTTGTTCTTAACCGCCTTCTTCACAGGCTTATGCGAGCGCAGCGCAGCTTGAAAAGCCAAGCGACACCATTGCGTCATTTCTTCAGGGTCATCCAAGCAGCGTTCTGGAGCACGCCAATAGGCCATGGCAATTTCTTTGCCGCTTTTATGCTGATAGGTGAATGGTTTCAAATTTTCGGCCTCAAATCTCTGTTTTGATTGATCATCGGCCTTCAGAAAAAGCGCATCATCAATCACCATGCCAAAGATCAACCCATTGTGGTAAAACGCTAATCCACCAAACATGCGCTTTTGGGTGATAGGGCCGAAGCCCGCCATCTGATCGACGACAAATTTCTCAAATTCGGCCTTGGCATTCATGAAAAGGCAGCAGCTGGCTTAATCTCAACGCTTTCGCCGCAACCACAGGCCGAAATCTGATTGGGGTTGTTGAACACAAAGCCGGATTTCAAAGTGGTTTCCTGATAGTCCATTTCGGTGCCCAGCAGAAACATGATGGCTTTGGGGTCGATCAAAATCTTGGCCCCTTTGTCTTCCACCACTTCATCGAACTTGCCCTGCTCTGCCGCCCACTCCATGGTATATTCCATACCAGCGCAACCGCCGTTCTTTACGCCGACACGAAGGCCAGCCATCGGCGCATCAGCCTTGGCCATAATCTCGGCTATGCGCAAAGCGGCGGCATCAGTGACTTTCATCACCTGTGGGCGGGGGCGTGGTGTTGCAGTGGCCATGTTCATTTCCTATCCCAAATTCCTTTACCACATATTCATGGCCATGCGGGCCTCGTCGGACATGCGGCTGTGATCCCATGGCGGATCAAAAGTAATCCTGGCCTTGGCCGATGCCACGCCTGCCACGGTTGATACGGCATTCTCTACCCAGCCCGGCATATCACCAGCCACAGGGCAGCCCGGGGCCGTTAATGTCATGTCAATCGCCACATTGCGATCATCATCAATATCAACCTTATAGATGAGGCCCAATTCGTAAATATCAACTGGAATCTCAGGATCATAGACGGTCTTGAGCGCCAACACGATGTCATCTGTCATCCGCGCCAGCTCATCGGCAGGGATCGCAGAAGGATTTGGGGCGTTATCAATGGTTGCTACGTCACTCATAAAAAGATCCTCTGTGCAGAGATAAGCGATTCTGCCAATTTATCAACCTCAGCCAAGGTATTGTACATTGCGAAGGAGGCGCGGCAAGTGGCGGTCACACCATAACGTTGCAGCAGCGGCTGGGTGCAATGCGTGCCAGCGCGCACAGCTATTCCCTGTCTGTCGATCACGGTTGCCACATCATGTGCGTGAGCACCGTTCATCGTGAAGGAGATGATTGGGCCTTTATGTTTCGCTTCACCAAATATGCGCAAGCTATTGATTTCTTTTAATCTCTGCATGGCATAATCATGCAATGACTTTTCGTGGTCGGCAATTTTATCGAGGCCCACTGAGGTCATGTAGTCTAGCGCCGCGCCCAAACCAATTGCCTCGACAATGGCTGGCGTGCCCGCTTCAAAACGATGTGGCGGATCACTATAGGTGACATTTTCCATTGTCACTTCATTGATCATCTCGCCGCCGCCTTGATAGGGCGGCATTTTTTTGAGATGCTCAGCTTTACCATAAAGAACGCCGATACCCGTGGGGCCATAAGTTTTATGGCCGGTGAAAACCAGGAAATCTGCGTCCAAAGCCTGCACATCAACATGGCCGTGTACAGCTTGCTGACTGGCATCGACGAGAACGGGGATACCATGCGCGTGAGCGATTTTAATGATTTCAGCGACAGGAACAATTGTGCCAAGAGCGTTTGACATCATTGTCACAGCAATCATTTTCGTCCGTGGGCTGATCAGTTTTTCAAATTCATCGAGAAGGAAATTGCCTTCATCATCAATCGGCACCCATTTGATCACCGCCCCCTTGCGCTCGCGGTGGAAATGCCATGGCACAATGTTTGAGTGGTGTTCGAGGATCGAGAGAATGATCTCATCACCCTCACCGATCACTAGCCCGCCAAAGCTTTGCGCCACAAGGTTTATGGCCTCAGTGGCGTTGCGGGTGAAGATGATTTGATCTTTGCTTGGTGCGTTGATGAAACGATGCACAGATTCACGCGCATCTTCAAAAGCTTGGGTGGCGGTGTTGGATAAATAATGCAGGCCACGATGCACATTGGCATATTCGTTCGTCATCGATTTCATCATCGCGTCGATGACAGCTTTCGGCTTTTGCGCTGAGGCAGCGTTGTCAAGATAAACCAAAGGCTTGCCATAAACCTCGCGCTTGAGGATGGGAAAGTCGTAGCGGATGCGATCGACATCAAACATCAGGCAGCCTTCCTCTTGGTCAACCAGTTCGCAGCATAGTCAACCATTGCTTCACGCAAGCCGTCATGAACGATGCCGTCAAACGCCTCACCTACAAATGCAGCGATCAACAATGATTTGGCTTCTGCCTCGGGAATGCCGCGTGAACGTAGATAGAAAAGATGATCGGGGTTGATGTCCCCTGCCGTAGCACCATGGCCGCAGACCACGTCATCGGCATAAATTTCCAATTCCGGCTTGGCATCAAACTCGGCATTCTCGGACAGCAGCAAAGCGTGGCTGGATTGTTTGCCGTCGGTCTTTTGCGCGTGTTTGCGCACAATCACTTTGCCCTGAAAAATGCCGCGCGCATGATCATCCATCACGCATTTAAACATTTCACGGCTGGTGCAATGGGGAACCTTGTGATCAACCACGAGGCGCGTGTCGGCATGTTGTTTGCCATTGAGCAGATAAGCGCCCGCGATTTTAGCATCGGCATTTTCGCCAATAAAGACATAGTTGCCATTTTGGCGATTCAACGCGGAACCCGAGGTGAGCGTGAACTCGTTCAATTTTGAATCCTTGCCCAATGCGGCTTCAATGTATGAAAGATGTGTGGCTTCGATTGAATCATGCTCCACTTTCACGCGGTCAAGCCTTGCGCCATTGCCGACTGAAATGTCAGTGACAGCGTTGAGCACATAATCACCCTCGCCCAAAAAAGTTTCGATGATGGTGGCGGATGCTCCATCGGCTACTTCAATGCAGTTACGCAATGCCATGGAACGAGCATCGGCTTTGGTGGCAATGTGCATGATCTCAACGGGCACATCCATGTTGCTTTCAAAGCGAAGCGTCAGACCCGATGGTTCGATGGCACTGTTCAAATGGATGACCGGATCATCAATAGCTGATGAAGTCGGCACACCCATTTCAAAAGTGAGGCCGGTGAAATTTGAGCGCGCCTGATCCAAGCTGCCATTTACAAATACAATTCGGTGAACATTGATTTTTGCAAAGGGCGAGGAAGCGATCAGCCGATCAACATCTTTGCTATCAGCCTTGACGCCGCGCCCAGGCGGATAAGGCTTAGTCAAAGCGCGGCGCAAATCCGTCCAGCGCCACTCTTCCATGCGGCGGTGCGGCAATGAGATGCCAAACGCCTCTTCCGCCGGGGTTTTGGTGAGTGCAATGTTCACGCCACCTTCTCCGCATATTCGGCATAGCCATTGGCTTCAAGATCGAGCGCCAATTCTTTGCCGCCGGATTTCACAATGCGGCCGCCTGAAAGCACATGCACAAAATCTGGCACGATATAATCGAGCAAGCGCTGATAATGGGTGATCACGATCATGGCGCGATCAGGTGAACGCAAAGCATTCACGCCATCCGCCACCACTTTCAGTGCGTCGATATCAAGGCCTGAATCGGTTTCATCTAAAATGCATAGCGATGGTTCAAGCACCGCCATTTGCAAAATCTCAGCGCGTTTCTTTTCACCGCCCGAGAAGCCCACATTGACCGGGCGCTTCAACATTTCTTGAGAGATGTTCAACTTGGCCGCCCGCTCTTTTACAAAGCGCATAAAATCAGGGATCGAAAGTTCCTTCTCGCCACGTGCCTTGCGCTGGGCATTCAAGGCCACTTTCAAAAATTGCATGGTGGCCACGCCCGGAATTTCAATGGGGTATTGGAAGGCCAGAAACACGCCCTTGGCGGCACGCATGTTGGGATCCATCGCCAACAAATCATCACCATTATAAGTTACTGATCCTTCCGTCACTTCATAGCCAGCACGGCCTGAGAGCACATAGCTGAGCGTGGATTTGCCCGAACCATTGGGGCCCATAATGGCATGCACTTCACCGGGCTTCACGTTGAGTGAAAGGCCTTTAAGAATTTCGCGGGACTCGTCTTCGAGCTTGACGTGGAGATTTTTGATGGTGAGCATTTGCAATTCCTAAAACCAGTATTTCATCATTTCATCTAGCAGTTATTTGCTGAATTTTTCCGTCGAGGAAGCCGGAATAACGCTATCAATTTCACACTTTGGGCGCAAAGCAGTTTGGCCCTTGTCGACCCATTCTTGATTTCATTCGACGGGAATATTTCCAAACAATAAAAACACCCGCAGGTATCACATTTTTCCAACGCAATACGATTGTTAGATGAATGTTTGTGCAATGAGCGTTGGTCATATTCTGACAACATCGCTTAACCCACACTCCCCTCTAGTGAAATGCCAATCAGCTTCTGCGTTTCCGCCATAAACTCCATGGGCAATTGTTGCAGCACATCGCGCACGAAGCCGTTGACGATCAGGGCCACGGCTTCTTCCTGCGAAAGGCCGCGCGACATGCAGTAGAACATTTGATCATCGCTGATTTTTGATGTTGTGGCTTCATGTTCAAATTGCGCGGTGGAGGTTTTGCTTTCGATGTAAGGAACCGTGTGGGCGCCGCATTGATCACCGATCAACAGCGAGTCACACTGCGTGAAGTTGCGGGCGTTGGTGGCCTTGCGGTGGGCCGAAACGAGGCCGCGATAGGTGTTATCAGAACGGCCAGCAGCGATGCCTTTGGACACAATGCGGCTGGATGAGTTTTTGCCCAGATGAATCATCTTGGTGCCTGAATCAATCTGCTGTCGGCCATTGGAAATGGCGATGGAATAAAATTCACCGCGTGAGCTTTCACCGCGCAGGATGCAGCTTGGATATTTCCATGTGATCGCAGATCCGGTTTCAACTTGCGTCCACGAAATTTTCGACCGCGCCCCACGGCAATCGCCACGCTTGGTAACGAAATTATAAACGCCGCCTTTGCCTTCCGCATCACCGGGATACCAGTTTTGCACGGTGGAATATTTAATCTCGGCATCATCGAGTGCGATCAATTCCACCACGGCAGCATGAAGCTGGCTTTCTTCGCGCGTGGGCGCGGTGCAGCCTTCGAGATAGGAAACATATGAACCCTTATCGGCGATAATCAGCGTGCGCTCAAACTGGCCAGTGTTTTTGGCGTTCATGCGGAAATAGGTTGAAAGCTCCATCGGGCAGCGCACGCCGGGTGGCACATAAACAAATGAGCCATCGGAGAACACCGCGCTATTGAGACCCGCATAATAGTTATCATTTTGCGGAACAACACTGCCCAGATATTGCTTCACCAAATCCGGATGCTCGCGAAGCGCTTCGGAGATTGAACAAAAAATCACACCTGCCTTGGCGAGTTCAGCTTTGAAAGTGGTGACGACGGAGACTGAATCAAACACCGCATCAATGGCCACACGACCTGTGATCACTTCGTTGCCTTCATCATCCAAATGGCTGGGCTCGCCCTGCTTCCGGATGCCAGCGAGAATTTCTTGCTCTTTCAGCGGAATGCCAAGCTTGGCGTAGGTTTCCAAAAGCTTCGGATCAATCTCATCCAAGCTTTTTGGCGCGGACATAGATTTTGGCGCGGCATAGTAATATAAATCCTGAAAATCAATTTTTGGATAGTGAACTTTGGCCCAAGTCGGCTCGTCCATGTGCAACCAAGCACGATAAGCTTCCAAGCGCCAATCCAGCATCCATTGTGGCTCACCCTTTTTGTTTGAGATGAACCGCACAATGTCTTCATTCAAGCCCTTGGGCGCATAGTCAGACTCGATATCGGTTTCGAAGCCGTATTTATATTTATCGACTTCAATCGTTTTCACGAGATCAATGGTATCTTGGTCGGCCATATTTCTTAAGCTGCTTTCGATTGGTGGCGCTTTGAAATTTTGCGCCATGCGGAAATGAAATGTCCAACGTCTTGCGCCGTTGTGTTCCATCCGAGACTGATACGGATGGCGGCTTTCGATAGTTCAAGTGAAACGCCCATGGCGGACAGCACATGTGACGCAGCCACTTTGCCAGATGAGCAAGCAGAGCCAGAAGAAACTGCCACACCTTCAAGATCAAAATTCATGAGCAAGGTTTCGGCGTTCATGCCGGGCATTGCGAAATTGGTTGTGTTGCACAGCCGTTCAACACCGTCGCTGAAAATCATCACGTTTTCGAGGGCGGCTTCCAGCTTGTCGGTGAGTTCATAAGTATCAAGCTGTGGCTCATCTGCCAGCGCGGCAAAGCCTGCAATGTTGACTAAGTTCTCTGTGCCCGCCCGGCGGCGCAATTCTTGGCCACCGCCATGCAGCAGCGGTACAACCACCAAACCATCACGAATAATCAATGCGCCAATGCCCGTTGGCCCGCCAATTTTGTGGGCAGCCACCGTCATCATATCAACACCAAGCAACCCAAAATTCACTTGGCGCTTGCCAACAGCTTGAACGGCATCAACATGCAGCAACGAACCTGCGGCGTGAACGAGCTTGGCAATTTGATCCGTATGCTGAATAACGCCAGTTTCATTATTGGCAATCATCACGGAAACCAAAGCCTTCGGGCCTGCCAGCATTATCTCAAGCGCCGACAAATCAA
>JAYVXY010000151.1:0-5312 GCA_043784785.1 Aestuariivirga sp.
AAATCCATGGCCGCGAACTTCGCACCACCGGGCTGATTGCGATCATCATAAAGCACTTCAACGCCCTTGGTCTGAAGCGCTTTGTAAATCTTATCGCAGGCAGCGTCAGCCTCAGCATCGCCCGCCTTGATGTTGATCAAGCCCACTTTGAAAGGGGCCACGGCTTCGGGCCAGATAATACCATCCTTGTCATGCGAGGCTTCGATAATGCCGCCCACGAGGCGCGACACACCGATGCCGTAAGAGCCGGACTGAAGAGCAATCTTCTTGCCATCGGGCCCCTGCACTTCGCAGCCTAAAGGCTTTGAATATTTATCACCGAAGAAAAAGATGTGACCCACTTCAATGCCACGACCCGAGAGTCTGTGGCTTTCTGGGACTCGACGTTCAAATTCGCTTTGCTCATGCTTTTCATCAGTTGCCGCGTATTTGCTGGTGAAGTTTTCAACAACCTTCGCAACTGCGCCAACGTCATCATAGTCAATGTCGAAATTCGCCCAATCCATATCGTGAAAATCACGATCAAAGAAAACGCCGCTTTCGCCAGTTTCCGCGAGGATCAAAAACTCATGGCTGTTCTCGCCGCCAATGGGGCCTGTGTCTGCGCGCATCGGCACAGCTTTCAACCCAAGCCTTGCAAAGGTTCGCAGATAGGCCACGAACATCTTGTTATAAGAATGGGCACCCGCTTCTGCCGTCAGGTCGAACGAGTAAGCGTCCTTCATCAAGAATTCGCGGCCCCGCATCACGCCGAAACGGGGGCGCACTTCATCGCGGAATTTCCATTGAATATGATAAAGATTGCGCGGCACATCCTTGTAAGACTGGATGCCAGAGCGGAAAATATCAGTGATCATTTCTTCATTGGTGGGGCCAAACAGCATATCCCGGTCTTGGCGATCCTTGATGCGCAGCATTTCCTTACCATAGTCATCATAGCGGCCAGACTTGCGCCAAAGATCGGCCGATTGCAGCGTTGGCATCAAAACTTCAATGGCCCCGGCCCGGTCTTGTTCTTCGCGCACAATTTGCTCAATCTTCTTGAGAACGCGAAAGCCCGTGGGCAACCATGAATAGCTGCCCGCCGCTTCCTGTCGGATCATGCCAGCGCGCAACATCAGACGATGAGAAACGATTTCCGCTTCCTTGGGGTCATCGCGCAGGATGGGCATAAAATATTGCGAGAGGCGCATGAGAATCCTTGTGTTGTATTGATTTCGCGCTCTTTTAAGCGATTGGATTTTTTAGGCAAGACGGCGAATTTACGAATTGCCACACGAATGACATAATTCACTTGGCAAACGCTCAAATATCTGATTAGTCTTCGGCTCTAGACCAAGGCATTGCCCGGGTCTGGGGAGGAAGAAATTGAGCGGCGCTTTAAAGCTGCCGCCGATCTGGCGCCCTTAAGAGCGCCAGTATAGAGAGAAACCCAATAATTGGCGGAACCTTCTGGTTCCGCCTTTTTCGCTTTAGGCTGGTTTTAGTGCCAAGGTTAAGCGCGCACCAAAGGTGTTGATCAGCAAACCAAGGATCACCAGAACAGTTCCGATAATCGTCAGATGATCAAAGCTTTCGCCCAAAATCAATACGCCACTGGCGATGCCAAATATGGGAACCAGCAGCGAGAATGGTGCAACTGTGCTGGCCGGATATTTACTCAACAGGAAATTCCACACCCCAAATCCAAAAATCGTGGCGGGCCAGGCGAGAAATGCCACTGCGCCAAGTGCCATTGCACTTGGATGGGTGAATGTCGCCAAAATCAAGTCATGGGGTTCCAAGGCCCAAGAGAGGATAAAAAGTGGAATAGGCGGAATTAGACTGGCCCAAACAATAAAGGACAACACATTAGTCTCGCCTGACTTTTTGGAAATCAGGTTGGCAACGCCCCAGGCACAGGCGGCTGCGATCACCAAACCCAGCGGTAACAGCTCTGGCCCTGACCAGCGGCTGGCCGCAATCACGCCAATGCCTGATAGGGCGAGCGCACCACCTAATATTTGCAGCGGTTTAGGCCTATCGCTTAAAATGACAGATGCGAAAACGATGGTAAAAAACGCTTGCAGTTGCAGCACAAGCGAAGCAAGGCCAGCGGCAAGACCAATGTGGATCGCCACAAATAACAGCCCGAATTTTATTACCCCCAACACAAAGCCAAAGGAAAAAACATAACTCAATGGTGCATTTGGTCTGGCCACAAAAAAAATGGCCGGAATAGCAGAAAGGCTGAAGCGCAGGCCCGTGAGCAATAAGGGTGGCACTGTTGCCACCCCAAGCTTGATGACAACGAAATTGAAGCCCCAAATCGCAGTAACGAGAACAGCAAGAAAGATATGGGTAGGCTTAAGCATCTATCCGCGCTTCTTTGCTGTTACTTCAATTTCAATTTTCATGCGTGGATCAGCAAGGCCTGCCACAAACATTGTGGCCGCCGGGCGCACCTCACCCAGATATTTTTTCAGCACTGGCCAGCACGCCTTGAAATCATCGGCGCTAGGAAGAAGATAATGCACCCGCACAATATCGCCCAGGCTAAAACCCGCCTGCTCCATTGCCATCTTGATATTGCGAAAAGTTTGATCGGCTTGTTCGACCACATCATCTGAGATCGTCATCTTGGTATAATCGAAACCTGTTGTGCCCGAAACAAAGCACCAATCGCCATCCACAACGGCGCGAGAATAGGCCATTTCGGATTCAAAAACCGAGCCTGATGAAATAAGTTTGCGCATTATTTTTCCTTTTTCGGGTTGTCGTTTTCAACAATGCGCACATGGCGCGCGGGCAATGGCATTTCAATCTTGGCTGCCTTCAAAGCATCCCAAATCGCATAGAGAACAGCTGAAGAGAAACTGTTCTTGCCGTCATCAATACCGTTAACCCAGAACTTCACAGAGAACTTCACGCCATTATCGCCAAAACCTTTCAATTCGCATTCAGGTTTTTCTGGTTCGCTGAGAATATCCGGCAGTTTTAAAACTGCTTTTACAATCAGGGGTGCCACTTTGTGAATATCGGTGTCGTAACTCACGGTGAAGGGCACTTCATAACGTTGGCGCGGGTCGGCATGGGTCCAGTTAACAAAGCGCGTGGTGATGAAGCGCTCATTGGGCACCATGATATCTTTGCCATCGAAGGTGACCAGCGTGGATGAGCGCATGTTGATGTCGCGCAAAGTCCCCATCCGGCCATCTTCAAGTTCGATATAATCACCAACTTTCAGCGAGCGTTCCAACAAAATAATAATGCCGGAAATGAAGTTGGAGGCGATTTGTTGCAAACCAAAACCCAGCCCCACACCCAATGCACCTGACAACACAGCCAGTGTGGTAAGATCAAGCCCAAGCACATTCATCAGCAACAGTGCCACAATAGCAAACACACCGAACTCCAGCGCCTTGGCAGCCAATTCACGGGTTTGAATGTCCACCGATTGTTGCTCGCGGATAACTTTTTGGCCGGCATTGGAGGAAACGCGGCCCGCCCAGAACAACAGGCCACCAAAACCCGCTGCCTTGATCAAAGCCAAAGCCGAGATCCGTATATTTCCCGCCGAGAACGCCAGCCCATCAAGCCAATTAACCAGAGCGTCCATCTGGCCAAACATATAGATGGCGGCCAGCGGCATGCCGATCCAGCGTGCCGCCGCGTTAATAACCGGATGAGCAATGAAGCGGTTGATCACCGCATAGAGCAGCGAAATGATAGCGGCGGTTCCGGCGATGCGCACCAGCCACGATGAATGAAATGCTGCATCACAAATCGAGGCTGATGCCGCCAATGCGCCAACCACCAATACAGGCCGCAACAGATCACGGCAGCTATAAAGCAATTTGCGATAGCGCAGCAGCTTGCCTTCGACTGGTTCGGTGTTGAAGAGCCAAAGCTTGGCGCCCAGTTGTTTGGCCGCAAAACGCGCCACCAGTATGGCGATGATGATGGCAATCACCTGCACATAGAATTGCGGCGAAGCCAGCCAGCCTAAAAGAATATCAAGATATTGCTGGGCTTGCAGTTTCAATGCGCTCAAATCAAACATCTGTGTCATCCGGTTCAGTGGCTAAGGCATCGCCCCATGCCAGTTTTCGGTGTTGCTTGTATGCGGCCTTGTCACGTCTGGCAATCTGCCGAATGGTCAGGCCTTTGGTGCTGCACAGCTTAAGTGCAATCCCATGTTTTTCCAACTCTGGCGGCGCCACAATGCGGGCTTGTGGCAAGGCTGCTGCATGGCGGCTCACAGCGATCCAGCTGAAAGATTCATCTTCAAATGGTGCGGTGGCTTGCTTGGCGTGCATGTGCTCGCGGCTGCGGGCCAGGCGCACCGTAAAGCGGCACCAATCGCCACCCGCCATCGGGCAGGCATGGGCATGGGTGCATGGGCCGATCATATAGGCGCCCGCTTTGATCAAAGCTTGGCGTGCTGCTTTAATGCGGGCAAAGCCGCGCGGTGTGCCGGGCTCGATAATAACCAGTGTATGCTCGGTCTGCTGCCAAAGCTTAAGCGCCGCGCCCACTGCTTCTTTCTCGGCCAATTCGGCAAACACATAGGCCGCAATGATGAGATCGGCTTTGTTTTGAACCTCAGCCAATTTAGATTTTGAGATTGCCGCATTCATCAAAGCCGGAAGCGTTGATTGCTTGGCAAAATTTGAGGCCAGCTCCGCAAAGCGCGCATCGGCTTCGATCATGGTGATATTTGCGATATCGGGCCATTCAACCTGCGCCGCCCAACTCGCCGTGCCCGGCCCGGCCCCAATGTCAAGCATTGAGCTTGGCAAAAAGCCCGGCGCAATCAAAGCCACTTCGCCCAACACCCGCCGTACAGCCGCATAAGTGGCAGGAAGCCTAGTGGTCAGATAGGCCGCAAGGTCAATGCGCCTGGAGGCTTGGCCTTTTGCATAGCTTTCAATTAGCTGGCCCGATTTGGCGCGCAACTCGGCTCCGCCCACGGTTTGCAACCAGCTGGCCACCGCCTCATCCAATTCACCCGGGAACACCGACAATGACAAAGTGTTTATCCATAAACTATTGTTCGTGGTAATCCGTAGAGACTAAGCTGCCGCGAATCTAGAGCCAAAGAAAGAAACACCAACCATGTTCAAATCATTTTTCCCCTCGCCCCGATTGTTCTTCTGGTCGGCGGCTTTGTGGGGGCTGGTGGCGGTGTTGTTTTGGTTTTTTGTGGCGCGCAACGCAGGCGGTACGATTGGTCTGCCGAACCCTGCTGAAGGCACGCCACCGATTATTGGTGTGCAGGTCTTTTGGTCGGCCCCTTTCATCTGGTTCTATTTGTATTTTGTCGTGGTCGT